>CAZWDG010000187.1:0-4226 GCA_964633075.1 uncultured Candidatus Brevefilum sp. | reverse complement strand
ATCTGGGTATCTATATCTGGAGATGTACAACCACGTGATAGTAAATATTCACGAAAAACCTGTTCATGCATCTGAGCCTCCTCATGAAAGAAACTCATTTACATCTAGCATACAACATTTCCAATAAAATTACATCATCCAATTGTCCAGAAATTGGGAAACATAATGAAACTGACTCAAAAACCAATAGCATGATGATAGTAATCCAGAGAAACAGTGCTCACGTTCTAATTTGTCCGGATTCAAGATCAAATGGAGGCCATTAAGCTTGGGTGGGCGAATGATTATCTGGTGTGAAAATAAAATCAAATAAACTCATAAACACCCGATGTTTCGATCAAAACAGATGAGAAATTCTCATCAGGAATAACCTAGTAACCTTGTAGATGTCGATGCTTAATTCAATACCTGAGATCTTTCTAAGATATTCTGCGCATAGGACGGAAACAAACCTAATTCCCAAAAGAGATCAAGGATTGTGTAACGCTGCCGATAATGCGAACCATATAAGAGAGCCTGCAATGCGTCCTCATTTGTGCGATGGACCCCCTCAAGTTTGGTCACTGCACCTGAAGCTTCCAGAGCACGGCGGACATCATTTCCCGGCATGAGATAGGGGTTTAATTCATCCCAAATTCTATCCCAGGATTGGATGATGTTCTGGAGGTAGTCCCGATAATTGGCATCTGAAATCCATTTATTTGCTACCACACGATCGAACAAATTCACGTATGCACCAAATATCCGGCTATGCTCGAGTTGCATTTCAGCCTGAGAAGGTCGGCGCTGTTGTATTTCATTGATATCCAGTTCGGAAGGGTCTATTTCATGTAATAAATCATATGCCGTACTCATGATGATCGTCCCAATTCCGACCTGGGTGCCGTGAAAATTCTTTGCTAAGTCGAATATTTCGTGCTGAAAATCAAAAAAATGTGAGATGACATGTTCTGAGCCTGATGAAGGTGAGGTTTCACCATCAAGAATGGTCATGGAATACCCTGAAACCAAAACAGCATCCGCGAGCGCTTTCATCGCATTAGGATCGCTCTGTCCTAATCGTTCGATTTGAGAGAGGAAACCTTCCTGAAAAGGCCCCATCATTTGGAATGGAACTGGGCAGAAATAGGTATCACGCAGAAGCTGAGCAAGTTTCCAATCCGCATTAGAGACATTTCTTGCCAGAATATCCCCAATCCCCGACCAGGTCATATCACAGGGTGCTGAGGCTAATAAAGTCGAGTCTAAAAGCACTGCAGATGCGGGTTTTAGCCATTTTGTGGTTTTGACATTCTTCTCGGTCATCGTCCCGGTGATGGAAGTATAGGCATTCATCGACGCAGCTGTGCCAATAAGAATAAAGGGTAAGTTGGATTTTGTTGCGATCCATTTTGTCAGGTCACAGATCACGCCGGATCCGACGCCCAGTAAGATATCCAGATTCTGCGGTAATCTTTCGGCTGTTTCATCCCCTAAATCGACCGATGCATCCAAAAGCTGGCCGCACGATCCAAGCGGAATGCGTTGAAAAGGCAAACTTAAATCACGAAATGGTTCGAAAAATAACCCATCCAGCTTCTCTTCGATGTGGCGATCGAATATCACCCCTATTTGTCCTGGTGCTTTGCCCAAAATATCCTGGATTATCTCGGGGATCAGGGGAATCAGATTATCACCCGATTGAACGATCTTGATGGGGATTTTATGTTCTCGACCGCATTCCGGGCAGGATAAGCAGGTGTCTGCCAATTCTGAGGGGGTTAAAGTCATGTAGGTCTTCAAGTTGGTAATTTTGCGCATATTTTTCCATTCATCAAAACAAAAATTTCGTCAAATTTTTCTGTTCATCTTCCTAAGGTTTTAATTATCAAACGCATTTACCGATCATCGGCTCTGTGTTGAGGTGCGCCCTTTAAACCGCTTCCTGTCAATGTCAGGATGACTGTCTCTTTTGTGCTGATTTCATCAACCATTTGGTTAAGACCTGCTATAGTTAAGGCGCTGGTCGGTTCAATGTAATACCCTAAATATGCTGCTATTTTCTGGGCATCCAGGATTTCATCCTCAGTAATTGCCAGAGTCTTCCCACGCGTTTCATGCAAAGCCTCTAAAATCCTTTTGTCGCGCACGGGTCCAGATATCGCCACCCCCTCAGCGAGTGTGGCTTCTGAACCCTCAATAGGAGGAATATGGTCCAATCCCCCAATCCAGGCGCGATGAATAGGTGCTATTTTTGCCGCCTGAACGGCCACCAAACGCGGTAAATGATCGATCAATCCTGCCTGCATCAGGTTTTTGAAACCGAACCACAGCCCAAGGTACTGTCCACCTTGAGCAACAGGGCACAGGATCCAATCAGGAACTTTTTCTCCCAGTTGTTCCCATAGTTCATAAGCAGCAGTTATTTGCCCTGCCAAATAAGCCGGATTGTAGGCATGAGAGGCATAAGCAGCTTTTGCTTCAATTGCGGATTGTGCCGCCTCCTCAGCAGCCTTACGCGGTCCTGGAACCTGGATGACAGAGGCACCATAAATCTTGATTTGATGTTGTTTGGCATAAGAGGCGTAGGCAGGGACAAAAATCTTCGCTTGGATCCCAAATCTGGCTGCGTGAGCAGCCACCGATGCGCCAGCATTCCCGGAGGAATCCTCGACCACAATGTCAACCCCCATCTGCACGAACTGGTTGATCATGGTATTCACGCCGCGATCTTTGAAGGAGCCCGATGGCGCGAGAAATTCAAGCTTGAAATGCACCTTTTTATCAAAGAGTTGCATCGGGACAAGCGGTGTCCATCCAACCCCCATTCGTTTTATCGGGCTTGTGATGTCCAAACCCAATAAGTCACCATAACGCCAAATAGAATAATCTTTTTTGTCAACTTTTCGCTTTTCGAAAGGGGGAATTTGCGCCAACTCCCAGGCACCACCGCAGGCACAACGCCATTCTTGGATGGTGAATTGACTTTCCCTACCACAATCATGACACCGAACGCGCATTCTGTTCCAAAATTCCTATCGTAAATTTGAAAGAAAACTGGTGCCAATTAATGGTGGCTCGAGTGAAAAGTTTTCAAGAATGGTTGCCCCAACATCAGCAAAAGTTTTCCGGACTCCCAGGTTTACACCATGGACACCTGGCCCAAATACCAGCAAAGGGACATATTCCCGTGAATGATCGGTGCTTTCCGTGGTTGGGTCCACCCCGTGATCTGCAGACACAATCACCAGATCGTCCTTCGAAAGCTTTTCTTGGATATCAGGTACAGCATCATCGAAAGCTTTTAATGCCTGATAATACCCTTTAGGATCATTTCGGTGACCATAAATCATATCAAATTCAATCAAGTTCACAAACATCAAACCATGAAAAGGTTCCTCTAGCAACTTGATTAAGATCTTGGTGCTCTCCAGATTGCCAAGTGTGTGATTCTTACGTGTGAACCCTCGATGGACAAAGATATCATCGATTTTACCAACTGACCAGACATCATATCCTGCAGCAAATAGCTTATCCAAAACAGTATCCGAGTCAGGTGTCCGTGAAAAATCGCGTCGATTGTTGGTCCGGGTGAAATTCTCGGCATTTGTACCGATAAATGGTCTGGCAATCACGCGCCCCACAGCATGTTTTCCGTTAAGAATTTTTCGGGCGATCATACACATCTCATATAACTCTGGGATCGGGATGATGTCTTCATGGGCTGCAATTTGGAAAACGCTGTCTGCGGAGGTATATACGATCGGCTTGCCTGTGCGCAGATGCTCTTCACCCAGTTTCTTGATGATTTCCGTTCCCGAAGCGGGGCGATTTGCCAGTGTTCCTCGTCCAATTTTCGCTTCAAATTCCTTTATAATTTCGTCAGGAAATCCATTGGGGTAGGTTGGAAAAGGCTCGGGGAGATAAATTCCCATCATCTCCCAGTGCCCTGAAATGGTATCTTTACCCGCAGACAGGGGTTGCATTTTGCCAAAGCCACCCTGAGGATCCTCACTGGGGGGAACGCCCTTGATTTCTGTGATATGACCCAATCCTAATTTGCCCATATTGGGTAACTCAATTCCACCCAAGACTCTGGCAACATTCGCGATAGAATTACTGCCCTCATCACCGTATTCGGCCGCATCAGGGGCAGCACCAATCCCTACACCATCCAATATAATCACCGTAATTCTTTTAAACACATGTTCTCCGGATCTTTTGCCAACCTTAGCCTTATTTTAATC
>CAZWDG010000186.1:0-4242 GCA_964633075.1 uncultured Candidatus Brevefilum sp. | reverse complement strand
GATTAAACAGGAACCTTGTGCGATTAATGTGTTCGAAAAGGAAAATCAGGCCTTCATCATCCATTCAATAAATTGTGTCTCACATTTATGATATTGTTTGCGGGGCAAGCTGTGTTATCGATTAGCATTGCCTAAGTTCGTTGCCGCATAAACTTGGAGTTGGTTGGGATTAAACCCAGTAAAGAGCTCCCTTATTCAACAGAAAAAAAGACCCCCGGAATATGTGCCTGACATTCCATAGATGCCATCAACTCACAATATCCCAGGGGACTGATCAACCAAGAATCAGATCGTGGGAAAGCCTATCCGCATAGGCAATAATAACAAACAACTGATTCCAAATGCACAATGCCATTAAGCATCATCCAGCGCGGCTAATCCGGGTAACAGCTTCCCTTCTAGCATCTCCAACGAGGCGCCCCCGCCGGTGGAGATATGGGTGATTTTATCCTCGAGCCCAGATTTATTGATGGCGGAAATAGAATCACCACCGCCCACGATACTTGTGGCATCGCTTTCAGCAACGATCCTGGCAACTTCAAAAGTTCCTTTGGCGAATTTTTCAAACTCAAAGACACCCATGGGACCATTCCAAACAATTGTCTTGGCTCGCTTGATCACCATACCAAAGATTTCAACGGACCGGGGGCCGATATCAAGAACTCGCCAGCCAGCGGGGACATCCCCTACGATCATAACCTGATCTTCTGCATCAGCTTCAAAGGCATCTGCAATCACCATATCCACAGGAAGAACCAGTTTGCCGGCAGCAGTGTCGAGTAATGCCCGCGCTGTATCTACTACATCTTCTTCGACCAGCGAATCTCCCATCTCGTAACCCTGTGCTTTGAAAAAGGTATTAGCCATGCCACCACCGATCAGAATTTGATCAGCTTTTGACAGTAAATTATCAATCACACCGATCTTGTCGCTGACCTTGGCACCGCCTAAAATAGCCACAAAAGGTCGTTCGGGATCTGCGATCGCATTGCCCAGGTATTTAATTTCTTTTTCGAGCAAAAAACCTGCAGCAGCGGGCAGGTAATCTGCCACGCCAGCCGTGGAAGCATGCGCACGATGTGCGCTGCCAAAGGCATCATTAACGAACAAGTCCGCCAGGGAAGCCAGTTGCTTGGCCATCTGCGGGTCATTCTTTTTCTCACCGGCGTGAAAGCGCGTGTTTTCTAGTACCAGCACATCACCGGGCTGAAGGTCCGCCGCAGCCATTTCGGCAACTTCACCAACACAATCTTCCGCAAAGCTCACTTTTGCTTCAATCAGAGTGCCAAGGTGTGCTGCCACTGGTTTCAGGCTGTAGGCAGGATCCGGTGCGTCCTTGGGCCGACCGAGGTGTGAGCACAGAATCACGGCAGCGCCGTTATCCAGCAGGTACTGAATGGTTGGCAGGGCAGCACGCATACGTGTGTCATCCCCCACCAGCCCATCTTTGATGGGTACATTAAAATCCACACGCACCAACACCTTCTTACCCTTAACATCAAGATCTGTGACCATTTTTTTGTTGAACATTTGCTATCCTACTCCTTTGATAGAAAATGCGTCATGTGGCTTATTCAGCAGCACATGACGCAGATCAGTTCCTGTTTCTCTAACCAATTGTTTAGAGATATTTTGCCATCAGCGCTGCTAAATCAGCCGTTCGGCAGGAATAACCCCACTCGTTGTCGTACCAGGTGACAACCTTTACAAAAGTGTCATCCAGCACGGTTGTTAGAGCCGCGTCGATGATGGAAGAATAGGTGCTTCCCTTATGATCCATCGAAACAAGGGGGGCTGTTTCATATTGCAAAATACCCTTCATCGGACCTTCAGCAGCTGCTTTGAAGAGGGCGTTGAGTTCCTCAGCCGTAGTGGGTTTTTCTACATCTGCTACAAAATCCACAATAGATACTGTTGGGGTGGGAACACGTAACGCATAACCGTCGAATTTGCCCTTGAGATCGGGGATCACCAATGCAACCGCTTTGGCAGCACCGGTGGTGGTGGGAATGATGTTCAAAGCAGCAGCCCTCGCCCTGCGTAAATCTTTGTGTGCCAGGTCGAGAATTTTCTGGTCATTGGTATAAGAGTGAATGGTCGTCATCAAACCACGCTTGATGGTGAAATTATCATGGACGATTTTAGCAGCCGGCGCCAGGCAGTTCGTGGTGCAGGATGCATTCGATACGATATGATGTTTTTCAGGATCGTACATGTCATCATTCACACCAAGGACAATGGTCAGGTCTTCATTCTTTGCTGGGGCAGAGATGATCACCTTCTTCGCTTTTCCGCCGATGATGTGGGCATTGGCGCCTGGTTTTTCAGCTGTGCCTTTCCCATCGCGGAAAACGCCGGTTGACTCAATAACGATATCCACACCAATATCAGACCAGGGTAAAGCTAACGGATTGCGCTCTGCAAATACTTTGATGGTTTGACCATCGACCACAAGGTTACCATCTTTTACCTCAACCACCCCTTCATAGCGACCGTAATTCGAGTCATATTTGAAAAGATGCGCATTCACGTCTGCATCAAATAGATCGTTAATCGCCACAACCTCAAGCGTATCGGGATGCAATTCCTTAATCGCCTTTAAAACTTGGCGGCCAATGCGGCCAAAACCATTAATACCAACTTTTGTTGTCATTATTGTGCCTCCTATAGAAAATGATTTACCAGAATTATTTTACCATCACTTATGCGCATGCATACAGGTTATGCGCCAGTTTCATCGTTTAACCGCCGATTGGACCGGTTCTTTCATAGAATAAGTCCGTCACCGTTTTGGCAAGACGTTTGGAATCATGCCGCCAGGGATAGGTCGCGTCTGATAAATGAGAACAGTAAACCGAGGTGTTTTGTAAGAGTTCCATATCCATACGAACCCAATCCACATTCTCCCCCAGGTAGCCCTCAAAATGATCATTACAGATCACCAGGTCAAACATCCCTTCACCCACATGTTTTTCAACCGTTTTTACATGGTCTAGGCAATTATAGTGGTCTGTCTCACCCCGTTCGGTGGCAACATTACAGACAAAAAATTTCATCGCCTGGCTTGCACGAACGGCATCCGCCAGATCACGCACTAAGAGGTTGGGTAAAAGGCTCGTATAAAGGCTGCCTGGACCAATGATGATCAGGTCCGCACTCAATACAGCTGAAATTGCGGGAGGAAATGCAGGGGTATTAGCTGGATCTAACCACACACGTTGAATGCTGCCTTCTGTTTCCCGAATTTGAGTCTCCCCCCAGACTTGTATGATCTTACCCTCGCGATTGACTTTATCCGCCAGCAAGCGCACATCCGTCAGGGTAGAAGGGAGAACCTGGCCGTACACCGCCAACACACGACCGGACTCAGCTACAGCCTCCTCAAAGCTGCCGGTGATTTCCGTCAATGCGGTGATAAACAAGTTCCCCAGCGAATGGCCTTCCAGCCCAGCGCCTGAGGCAAAACGATATTGAAAAACTTGAGAGAGCAGCGCCTCATCATTGCTCAGTGCAGCCAGGCAATTACGGATATCTCCCGGGGGTAAGATCCCAACGCTCTTCCGCAGTTCTCCAGACGAGCCACCATCATCCGAGACGGTGACAATGGCCGTTATATTATGGGTGAATTCTTTCAGTCCCCGCAAAAGTGATGAGAGACCATGTCCGCCACCCAGGACAACAATGCGCGGACCACGATCCCGACGCCGGAAGGAATCCAGAGCTTCGATCACCGGTTTCCCCGGTGGAATAAAAGGACGCAACAGTGAACGATTGGACCCCCAAATCCCGATCAACGTCAGGGCAATCCCGATCCCGCCAAAGATAATCACCCGAATTGGACGGTCGAGGAATCGCAAAGAAAGGTAAGCCAGGGCAGGCAACCACCAGGTATCCGGCGCATTCCGATAGACATCGAGAATGATCAACGCCAGACCTAAACCTAAAAGCGACGTTCCAATAAACACCAAAATCAGCCAGCGTTTATACCCCAACCCTGGCCGAAACCATTGTAATTCCCGGCGCAGGCTTTGCCACAACCGGGAAAAGAAACCTTGTTTCTTTTCTTGCATATTAAAAAATCATAACCGGATTCCATTAAGACGTCAACAGGATTTTAAGGAGAAGAAAATAAAAATCCTGAAAAGAACAAAAACAAAACCGGAATTCTCAAATTCTAGGAAAAATTTGTTTATGATAGCCGTAGAGTAAGGTTAAGATAATGGCATTATCTAAGGAAATTTG
>CAZWDG010000185.1:0-4247 GCA_964633075.1 uncultured Candidatus Brevefilum sp. | reverse complement strand
CTGCAAGGGGCTGCAGCAGCCGGCCCCACCGCCATGCTGGTCATGTTTGTGGGTATTGCCATTCTTATCTCCAGCATCCCGGCAGGCTGGCTGACGGACAAACTTGGGCGAAAGCGAGTGTGTGCCTTCAGTGGCGTCCTGGCAATGGTGGGGACGATCGTGGTGATCCTCTCTACGGGCATGGTTATGCTCTATGTTGGTGGGTTATTGGTGGGCATTGCCATTGGCTTCTTCTATTCTGCCAGCTGGGCTTTAGGGACGACGCTGGTGCCAAAGGAAGAAGCGGGTCGCTATTTGGGCATTCAGAACCTGGCTGGGGCAGGCGCGGGTGCCATCGGCGCTTATATTGGTGGCCCGATAGGCGACGGCGTGGGCTTCACTGTCCTGATGAGCATCTTCGGGTTGTTATTCCTGATTTCAACCCTGGCTTTATTTGGGATTAAGGAAAAGCCGCTGGAGATTGCTGGGGAAGTGCCACCTGCTTTCTGATAAATAAATAAACTGGCAATTTATAAGCCGAAGATCCCCGGGATTTCTTGAAACCGATATTTTTGGAACACAGAGGTTAAAATCCCAGGGATCTATTCTTTAATCATTCGAAATATCCTAATCTATTTGTTGATCATCGGATTAGCAGGTGAAAAGGCGTCGCATTATAATAATTTGTTACAATCTATGATGCATCTACAACGTGAAAACATTTTTTAGGAAATATCTAAAATGAATACCCAAAGAAAGCCTCTTCCTTTCACTCAGGTTCGCATCAACGATGCTTTCTGGTCGCAGCGCATTGCCGCCAACCGTGAGCGCGGGTTGAGGGCTGTCTACCAGCAATTGGTGGACACAGGCCGGCTGGATGTTTATCGGCTGGATTGGACGCCGGAAAGCAATAAGCCCGCCCCGCACGTATTTTGGGATTCGGATGTTGCCAAATGGCTGGAAGGTGCTTGTTACAGTCTGCTCACCCATCCTGCCCCTGAACTTAAAGCTAAAGTAGATGATGTGGTGGACAGGATTCTCTCCGCTCAGGGTGAGGATGGGACGATTAATCCGCATTTTACCGTCGTCGATCCCAAGGGCAGGTGGACGAATTTGCGCGATAAACATGAGCTGTATTGTGCTGGACATTTGATCGAGGCTGCCATCGCCCATCATCGCGCCACGGGCGATCCCCGCTTCCTGGAAGGGGTGCAGCGCTATGTACATTTGATCGGCAAGGTTTTTGGCCCAGGCGAGGGGCAACTTCAGGGTTATCCAGGTCACGAGGAAATTGAGCTGGCATTGATCAAGCTCTACCGCCATACAGGCGATAAAAACAACCTGCTATTGGCGCGATATTTCATTGAGGAACGCGGTCGCTCCCCCCATTACTTTGACCTGGAAGCAGTAAGGCGAGGAGCAAACCCTGAGGATTACTGGGCAAAAACCCATGCCTATACCCAATCACACTTGCCCGTCAGGGAGCAGCGTGAGGTGGTCGGCCATGCTGTGCGGGCGATGTATTTATATTCCGGCATGGCGGATCTGGCAGCCGAACTGGGGGATGAGGACTTGCTGGGTACCTTGCGGGTCCTTTGGGAGGACCTGACCTCTCACAAGCTGTACCTCACCGGCGGCATCGGCCCCTCCAGGAAGAATGAAGGCTTTACAACCAATTACGACTTACCTAACCAGGAAGCCTATGCCGAAACCTGTGCCGCTATCGGACTGATGTTTTGGGCGCACCGGATGTTACAACTGGACCTCGACAGCCGTTATGCCGATGTCATGGAGCGCGCCCTATATAATGGCTTGTTGAGCGGGGTCTCCCTGGATGGGGATCGCTTCTTTTATACCAACCCCTTATCCAGTGCTGGTGACCATCACCGGCAACTCTTTTTCACCTGTGCCTGTTGTCCGCCAAATGTCAATCGAATCCTGCCTACCATTGGGGAATATCTCTACAGCCTTGATCGGTGTGAAATCGCTGTTCATTTATACATTCAAAGCCGGGCGGAAATATCGCTGCCGGACAGCAACCTTGCCTTGATTCAGGAGACGGATTACCCCTGGGATGGCGTCGTCTGTCTGCGCTGCGAGATGGATAAACCGCTAACTTTTACGCTCAAACTGCGTCAACCAAACTGGTGCCAGGAAGGGCGAATTTTGTTGAACGACAAGCACCTGCAAATTGAGCCAAATCTCGAAAAGGGTTATATTTCGCTTTCCCGAAGGTGGCAGCCTGGTGACCTAATCAAGTTAATCTGGGAAATGCCAGTCAGACAAATTTACGCCCATCCGGATGTTCAGGCGAATATTGGGCGAACAGCCCTCATGCGCGGACCCTTGGTTTATTGCCTGGAGGGAGTTGATCAAGCGGAACCGGTTGATCATCTGCGCTTGCCCAGGGGAGTGGGCTTTGATGTCAATTTTGATCCCGATCTGCTCGGCGGCGTGGTAACCCTGTCTGGGACGGCAAAGACGATTGATCTGAATAACTGGGGACAGGCTTTATACAGGGATCAACCCCCGTCCTTGAGAGATACATCCTTCAAGGCGATTCCTTATTACGCCTGGGACAACCGCCAGCCAGGGGGGATGCGGGTCTGGCTGCCGGAGATCGTGTGAGATCTGATGAGTTTACCTTGAAATCCGATATTTTTGATTATTCAACGGAGCTATATACCGTCTGGATTTGGTGAGCATAGTCCATAAGGCTCATCCGTAAGGCTTGGGGTTCCAGCACTTCAATTGCCCCGCCAAAACCCAGAAGCCGTGTTGTTGATCCAAAATTTTTTCTCTGGTATAATTTACAAAAAGCCATTTAATGAGGAGCTGTGCATGATTCGCATCCAACTGTAAATTTCTTAGTTTTTGGGAAGTCGATCGACGGATTTGTTAACCGAGGGCTTTCCCTGGGTTTTTCTTTTTAAGAAGGCAGGTGGATGTGTTTAGAGTACAGGATCTTTCAAAATCATACGGGTTGAACGCTGTTTTCAAAAAAATCACATTTAGTCTCAATCGGGGTGAACGTGCCGCGTTGGTTGGCCCAAACGGCTGCGGGAAATCCACGTTGATGAATATCATTGCGGGACTTGAAACGCCCGATTCTGGGCATGTTGCCATCACGCCATCGGATCTACGCATCGGGTATTTACGCCAGGGGATCGAATTTGATGAGGGGGAGACTTTGGGCGAATACCTCAATCAGTTTGCCTCCAATCTTGATGAAACCCTGGTCTCACTCAAGTCCGTTTGCGATGACCTGGCTCAAAAGCCAGAGGATCCAGCCTTAATTGCGTGCTATGATGCAACTTTGAAGGCTTTGGAACGCGCCCAGGAGATGGAGGGCATCCGGGTCGAAATTCTCGCCGGCTTTCAGCTGGTCGATATCCCCTCAGATACCCCGATTAGCGCATTAAGCGGGGGGGAGAAAGTAAGATTGGCACTGGCAGGCGTATTATTGGACGCCCCACACATGCTCTTGCTGGATGAGCCCACCAACCATCTTGATCTTGAGATGCGAGCGTGGCTCAAGGATTGGGTCCTGTCCTATCCGGGTGGGATTCTGTTGGTCTCCCATGATCGTGCATTTTTGGATGCGGTGGTTCACAAGGTCGTTGCCTTTTCCCCAACAGGTGAAGGGGTTAATGAGTATCCTGGAAATTACTCAAATTACCTTGAAGCACGTGAAGCGGCTTTTGCGACGGCGATGCAGGCTTATGTGGATCAGAAAGATGAAATCAAGCGCTTAAAAAAAGCAGCACGTGCGGTGCGGGATAATGCCAAGCCCCATAAGGGCGGTAAGGCGGACGGCAAGAATACGGACGGGTTTTCAGTGGGTTTTTTCAAAGACCGCTCCCAAGAAACCATCAGGCGAGCTAAAAATATCGAGAAACGGGTGGCCTTCCTGGAAGGCGAAGGGGCGCTGGAAAAACCGACCCATGCCTGGGAAATGCGCATGCAATTTAAGGAGACACCCGAAAGCGGGCAAATCGTGTTACAAATGGACCAATTATCGATTGGTTATGCCGGTCAGCCACTTCTCCCGCCCATCACCCAGACGGTCACGCAATGTCAGCGCGTTGTGTTCGTCGGTCCAAATGGTATAGGTAAGACCACATTGTTCAAGACCTTATTGGGCGAAGTTCAGCCGATCTCAGGCAGCTTTGCCTTTGGCAGGGGGGTTCTGCCAGGTTACCTCTCCCAGGAACAGGAAATGCTGGACCCAGCGTTGACGGTGCTGGAAACCGTTCAATTCAATTCGG
>CAZWDG010000184.1:0-4279 GCA_964633075.1 uncultured Candidatus Brevefilum sp. | reverse complement strand
ATCCTAAATCTAATAAGATGGTAAGTTAAAGAGGCTCAAACCACTAATGGTTAATCGCTTCAACGTAACAGCAGAAAATGGTTTAATTTTATTCGTTCAATGGACCAAGATAGGTTTTCATATTGCCCAAATGACGATATTTTATAGCAATATATGCTGCCAGGGTTGTGGTAATCGGCACAGCAGCAAACAATCCCAATGATCCTACCATTGTCCTAACTACCTCCTCTGTAATAAATTCGAGATTGATCGCCAGTCCATAATCCACATTATGCAAAGAAAACAGCAATAACATTGGGAGAGAGGCACCGGCATAGGCTAAGACCAATGTATTGACTGTTGCGGCAATATGGTCCTGACCAATATTCATTGCGGATCTATACAATTGAATGAAAGTTTGTTGAGGGTTGTTACGATACAGCTCAAAGACTGCTGAGGCTTGGGAAATCACCAGGTCGTCTAAAACACCCAGCGTCCCGATTAGTACGCCAGCGAGTAACAAACTTCGGACATTGAGCTGATTTTGAGTTAGTTGTGTGATGAAAAACATATTTTCATCACCATAACCTGTCAATTGGGCATTATTCACGAAAATGAAAGCCAAAACACCAGTAATGGCTAAAGCGAGAAATGAGCCCAACACTGCGGCATGGGTTTTAACCGTCCAACCATAAACAATATAGAGACTGAACCCTACAAAAATGAAGGAACCCAGAATACTAATACTTAAAGGGTCACGCCCCTGTTGAATCTCAGGCAAGATGATCAACACAATAATCGCCAGGCTGAGCAGGATGCCGATCAAAGAACGAATGCCTTTCATCCCGCTGATCAGGATGCTAAATGCAACAAAGATTCCAAAGAGTAAGAATAGCGAGTCCCTTCGGTAGAAATCTGTGAAATAAGCAGAAAGCGTGCCATCTGGTGCCGATGATACGGTTACCAAGATGCGCTCACCCTCTTTTACCAGGATCATATCATTGCGGATCTGGCGGGTGCCATATTCAATTTGAAAAGGAATATCGGCATAATTCCCCTCTAGCAATGTCACACCTAAGATTTGGTAGGGTTGGCTGACTTCGCCTAACAACACCTCCCCACTCTCTACGATTTGATCTACAACAGCAAGCACTGTCCCAGTGTTGTAACCCACTACCGACACTTCCGCTTCAGTTTGATTGAAGTAATCCTTTATTTTTGGCACTAAAATGACCCCCAACAAAATTACGGATATTACACGCAGAATGATCATAAACGTTTTTCGTGTCATAAGGCTCCAATTTTATACCAATTGCTCATCATAGATATTGTGCTTATCATCTGCAAATAGCAAGAATTAAAGATCCTTAAAATTTAGTTTTCTGGTAATGAATCACTAATGTGAATCTGACGGTTACCAGCTAAAATCACAGGAACCATTAATAGCTATGCGTAACTATTGATAATAATTCAACCCTTTCTCCCTCTCACGAACCTGAAAAAGGAAGATAATGCCTAACGATGTAAACAGTATCGCGGTAAGAAACATGCTCTGATAACCGATTAGGGTTACCAAGGACCCTCCGATCAACGGTGCGATCAGGATGAAAACGCCTGGCACCCCACGTGCCAAGCCTAGATATATCGGACGATCTTCTTCAGTGCCCAACTCCATGCCCAGGATTAATTCCCCAATGATATACCCCGATTGGGCAAAACCAAAGATAAAAAAGACAAGATAATATAGCCAGATGGTCGGCGAAATGATTACCAGAATTAATGAAATGATTTGCATGCTATCAGAAATCAACAAAATTCGTCGAGGTCCTACCCTATCACCAATCACACCCCAAAAGAAAAAGCCTAAAATCCCACTGGCGAAGAGAAACCCTGAGAAAACAGCGGCTTGCTCGTCTGGTAGTGAAAACTGTCTAATACCATAGACGGCTAAGAAGCCCGTCGCCATACTCCCTAGCTGGAAGGATATTCGACTGGTTAAGTATTTTTTAAAATTCCCATCATTTTTAAGGATATGCTTGAACGCCGGGAAATCAAAAAAAGAGTTTTCAGTGAGCGAATTAACATCTCTTATGATTTTTTCTCCATTTGTAGGTTCAACTGTTCGGGTGAAAAAAGCATAAGAAAGGAAAATAAAAATCGCCCCAACAAAGAAACTTAAGGCGTAATTATCAGGATAGGAGAAATTCGCCAGAATGGTACCCGCGACTGCTGACCCAATGACTGCCAGGATCCGACCGAGTGTTCTAGAAAAACCAAAAAATCGACTACGAACAGTGCTGGGGATGACTGAAGCGATTAACTCCTGCCATGGTAAAGCAACCATACCACTGGCAAAGCCGCGAAAAGCCACCATGGACATGAATAACCAAATCGCGGCGCCAGGAGAGATCCACCGCAGTAAAAATGCTGTCAGCGGAAGCACCAGAAACGGGATGCGCTCAACCAAGCCCATCGCCCTGGCAAACGGCATTTTTTGAGGTAATCGCCGTACATAACCTGCCAGAAGGATTTGTGGAATAAACCATCCTGCATGGATGAGCGACGGGACAAGCCCAATTAATATCGCCGAATCTGTTAATTTACTGGCAAAAACGGGAAGGATTGTATTAACGGAGACAAAACTTTCCCCGAGTAGCCAAAATGAAGCATCGAGTGTGTTGTTAATAAAATTTTTTCTGAAATAAGTCCGAACTTGTGGATGGATGGAAGGATCGGGTGATAACCTGAAAAATTGACGAATGTAGTGGATGGGGCGCATTATTGATGAAGCTTTCTGAAGAAATTTATTCAGGATCAAACGTGGAGAGGCTGATAACGCGACCAAAGCACATTGAGCACATCTTCCAAACGTTGCCCCAAAGCTGGCCCTTGGGCTGTGGTGACATCATCCGCGTTTTCAAAGACAACATAGGGAACGCGCTGACCATTTATTGCCAGGTACTTGGGATCATCTTGAACCAAGGCATCCCAATCCGTATAACGATAGAGTTTTTCAAGTTTTTCATCTGGCAAACCATGTTCTAGGATACTATCAGGACGATCAGGATTAAACCGGAGCCTGTTTTTCCTTAACGATTCTTCCCATGGCACGTTTATGTAAATAATTGCTAGATTCTTTAAGATCTCAGCGGATAAATGCTGAAAAGCACGTTTGTGCCCGCCATGTTCTTTTCCTCGGGAGAATTCCAGTATGATCGTATCGCTGCGAAAATCACGTAACAATTTTTCATACTCAAGGGAAATGCGTTCTATCAGTAAATCCCATAGATAGGTTTGCTTGAAATAACCTTCAAGTGTGGTGTACAACCGAGGATAGCCCATTCGTTCAAGGAGGGCATCTTCTTCAAACCAAGTCCACAGCATGGGAAAATCATCAATCTCTTTAAAAATACCAACATGAAAACGCTGTATGCGCTCCTCAACAGGAGTCATTTTTAGGAAATTAATCACTTCACTTTTCCCAGCTGCTGGACGGGCAATTAATAGTAAAATTTTAAAGGTGTTCATTAGTCTCTGCTTTCAAGATTTATAAAATCAACGTCTAAATATACCTTAATTTTAAATAATATCCTTAGAAACGATCAAAAAATATATGGAGATTCAAATACGTCATCATTTAGAAGAGGAACAAGCGGTTTTAGCAAATTTCCTCTATTTTGCAATTTATACACCACCGGATTCACATCCACCACCTTTGGAAATTTTTGAAAAACCAGAGCTGGCTAAATATATCCAGGATTGGGGTCAAGCCGATGATTGGGCGGTGTTTGCTGTTTTGGATAACCAAGTGCTTGGTGCTTGTTGGACAAGATGTTTTCCAGCCGATGATCCTGGTTACGGTACAATTGACCCCACGATCCCTGAACTGTCGATCGCCGTACACCCAGAATTCCGAGGTTTGGGCATTGGGTCCCGATTATTAGCTGAATTGATTAAAATGATCAAGTCGCGATATGGTGCCATCTCATTAAGCGTCACAAAGGGTAACCCCGCCGAGCACCTCTATAAACGTTTTGGTTTTTTAAAAATTTACGAAACACAGGATACGATAGTCATGAAAAAGGAGTTAACATCAAATCAACCTAGATAAACCGCTTTATTCGTTCAACAGATAAAAAAACACAAAAAATTACTGTCAAATTGATTGATTATTTCATCGAAATCATTGAAAAACCCGATTTTAACTGGAGATGAGAGATGGAATGCAAGCAAGAACGGAATCTACAACATTGCAATTGTTCTTATTCACCCTGCGCACGTAAAGGGATATGTTGTGAAT
>CAZWDG010000183.1:0-4286 GCA_964633075.1 uncultured Candidatus Brevefilum sp. | reverse complement strand
CTATCAACCTATGGTAATCTTAAGAAATCACGGTTGCATTTAATGCTTGAACCCTGGATTTATTTTAATTAATTTAAAAAGAGTAAACGACCGATGATGGATGCACAAATTTATCACCCGACAGGACTTCTTGATCGAGAGGTCATCACTCAAACCCTGGTTGAGGGCTTGGGAAAGAAGTATCAGGGACTTAAATGTCTTATCCTCATCCCTGACGGCACACGTTCATTGCCTTTACCGGATATGTTCAAAATGCTGGTTGAAATTTTGCACGGTACAGCCCAACTGGATTTTATGGTTGCCCTGGGGACACATCCGATTCTTTCAGAAGATCAGTTGAATAAATTGGTTGGGATAACTCCACAGCAGAGGAAAACCATCTACCAGCATGTCCAGATCATCAATCATGATTGGCAAGATCCTGAGACCCTTACCTCACTTGGGGTGATGGAGAAGGATGAAATTCAATCGATTGCGGGGGATCATTGGCATGAGTCACTGCCTTCTCACATTGATATTCGGATCAATAAGGCCGTCCACCAGTATGATCACATTATTATTTTAGGGCCGACTTTCCCCCATGAGGTTGTTGGTTTTTCTGGCGGTGCAAAATATCTCTTTCCTGGCATTTCGGGTCCTGAAATGATCAACGCTACCCATTGGTTGGGGGCTTTAGCGACGGTGGTTGGAACAATTGGGATTAAACGAACCCCTGTTAGGGAGATGATCCATGCAGCAGCCAGGCGTTTGAATACGCCAGTTACCCTGGTTGCATTGATTGTCGAAGGTGTTGATCTGGCTGGCATTTTTATCGGGGACATGTTTGAAGCATGGGGGGCAGCTGTCGATGCCTCAGCGGTTCGCCACATCCGTTGGGTGGATCGACCTTTTCAGCGGGTGCTTTCGAAAGCGCCAGAGATGTACAGTGAATTGTGGACAGCGGCCAAGGCAATCTATAAGGTGGAGCCGGTTGTCGCCTACGGAGGGGAGATCATCCTGTATGCGCCTCATCTTGACACGGTCAGCGCAACCCATGGAAAGCATATCTATCAAGCCGGCTATCACACTCTCCCCTATTTCCTTGATAATTGGGAGGTTTACAAGCATATACCATTAGGCGTTTTGGCGCATTGCACGCACCTGCGGGGTTCAGGACGCATGGTAAAAGGGATTGAGCATCCGAATATCCAAGTTACCCTTGCCAGTAAGATCTCGGCAGAAGATTGTGAGCGACTCAACCTGGGGTATCTGGACCCGGCAAAAGTTGATCTCAGCGCCTGGGAGAACAGAGAGGATGAGGGGATCCTTTATGTTCCAAAAGCCGGCGAAATATTATATAAATTGAAGCCATATGAAATGCGTTATTGAGTATGATTCGAGAAGGATGACTTGATCAGCTGATGGATTGATCGGCAAAGTAAACGGATGAGATGGACTTCTAAGTTGAATTTCAGCAGCATGACATTTATTCAAGGATAGGATCCTATGTTCTTTATTTTTATGGGTGTTTCGGGATGTGGCAAAACAACCATTGGGAAAAAAGCAGCAGATGTCCTCGGGTTGCCGTATTATGAGGGGGATGACTACCATCCTCGAGAGAACGTAGATAAAATGGCGCGGGGCATCCCGCTCACGGACGAAGATCGTGCAGGGTGGTTGGAAAAATTATCTCACTTAATTCACCAAAAGCTGGACGAAGGCGAATCGGGGATTCTTTCCTGTTCCGCACTCAAGAAGAAATACAGGGAGCAATTAAGGGTCGACTGTGAACGGGTTCATTTTATCTACCTTAAAGGGGATTACGAGTTAATTCAAGCACGAATGGAAGGACGTACAGGGCATTATATGCCGCCAGAGCTTTTACGAAGTCAGTTTGAGGCCTTAGAAGAACCTGAAGATGCGCTTACAATCGATATTGATCAAGAGCCCGAAGAAATTCTGGCGCAAGTTCTTTCCTTCATCGGGGAGATTGGCTTTCAGATCAACTGATTCTCCCTGGTAATTGTCAAATTATTTTAAGAGAATTTGAATCCAGAATGCTGGTGAAGAACCAAAGACTCAGTGACATTGTCTGTGGTATTCTTGAAAAAACGATTGAGTAAAACATCAAGTTGAGGAGGAAATCATGTCATTCAATGTGTTGTTTATGGCGCATTCACCGGATGCTGATTGGCAACGGCATCAATCCTGCATTGATACAGGTCAATTTGTCCTGTGGACCATAGTGGTGCAGGATCAAGCTCAGGCGCTGGAAATTGCAAAGGTGATCGATGATCAGAACCGTCTTGATTCCATCCTGCTCTGTCCGGGCTTTTCGCATGCGGATGTCGCTGAAATCTTCCATTTTCTGAAGGGCAGAGAGGGTGTTTCTGTCGCTAGAGGAGATGGGATCAGCAATCAAATTGCCGCTCAAGCTCGGAAAAAGGCATATGAGCGTTGAACCTGTCAGAGGTCGGTTGGATTACTTGATTTGAGGAGGTGGAACTGTGCCGAAAAGTCAATATTGTGTTGTTATGACGACTGCCGGCAGCGAATCTGAAGCTGATCAGATTGCCAGGGCATTGGTTTCAGAGCAACTGACTGCTTGTGTGCAAATGATGCCCATCACCAGCTATTACACCTGGCAGGCATCCTTGCAGCGCGAGTGCGAATGGCTTTTGTTGATAAAAACCCGGTCAGATTTATATTCACAGGTTGAAGCAGCGATCTTGAAGCAGCATCGTTATGATGTTCCCGAGATCATTCAACTACCTGTAAACCAGGGGTATCAGGCTTATCTGCAATGGATTGATGAGACGACGAAATCGGGTGATTGATTTTTGATACATTAGCTGTCCACAAAATAAGATGGATGATTGAGAATAAAAAATTGCCAGACGTTTCCAGCCTGGCAATTTTCCTTTAATTCTTTGAATGGTGCTATATGAATATCACGGCATTGGATTCATCGGATGATGCCAGCATCGTGGCGACTCCCACGACCTCGATGCCGTCAATTAATTCTTCCCGCTTGATGCCCATCAGGTCCATTGACATCTGGCAGGCTTGGATTCGGACGCCATTTTCCATGGCAGTTTGCAGCATCTCGGGTAGGGAATCGACGTGTTTCTTTTTCATGATGCCCTTAATCATTGCGGTTCCCAGCCCAGCCATATGCATATTTGAGAGCTTGGCTTTCATCGTGCCGCGTGGCATCATCCGGCCAAACATCCGCTCAATTAAATTCTTCTTGACTTTGACGGGTTGGTTTTTTCGAAGCAGGTTCAATCCCCAGAAGGTGAAGAACATGGAAACCTGATGTCCCGAGGCAATCACGCCGTTGGCAATGATGAAGCCTGCAATGGCCTTGTCCATCTCACCGGAGAAGATGACCATCGTCTTGTTCTTTCCTAAAACAGGTAGCTCTTCACCCGATTTACCAGTGCCTTTCTGGATCCTTGCCACGATCACACCGTTTTCTGTATCCAATGACAGCAGGCGATTGCCTGTGGACTTAGCCCAGGCCTCAACGTCACTGGTGAAGCCAAAATCAGTCGCCTCAACCTTGACAATATCACCTTCGTTAATATCCTTGATCTTGTTATAAAGCTTGAGAATAGGGCCAGGACACTGCAAACCGCAGGCATCCACCCTGAACTCATTGCCTGTCACCAGGGGCGTGGGAGGGACCTCTTTGATCTCCTCTCGGCTGCTGATGGAGACGTGCTCAAAAACGTCAAAGTTCGATTGGCGTCCTACCGCGTGCGAGTAGGTCTTGTATCCCCCTGTCAGGTTGTAGGCATCAAATCCTAATTGGTTGAGTATCCGGCAGGCAAAATAGGAGCGTTGTCCGGTTTGGCAATAAACCAGAACAGGTCGATCTCTAGGGATTTCATTAACCTGTTGGCGAATTTTCTGGATTGGGATATGGACAGCGCCATCGATCATACCCAAGGCCAGCTCTTCTGGTAAGCGAACGTCTAAGATCGTGGTGGTGTGACGATCAATTTGATCAACCTCATCCCAAGATCTAATTTTGACATCACCGCGCAGTGCATTTGCAGCCGCAAACCCGACGATATTCACCGGGTCCCGCGACGACCCGAAGGGTGGCGCATAGGCTAGTTCCAGCTCTTCCAGGTCGAAGACGGTCATGCCTGCTTGCAGGGCGGTGGCGATGACATCGATCCGCTTATCGACGCCCTCCACCCCAACAGCCTGTGCGCCCAGAATCTGCCCCTGTTCGTTATACAGCAGCTTGAGCGCCATGGGTGAAGCACCCGGGTAATAACCGGCATGGTTGGAGG
>CAZWDG010000182.1:0-4295 GCA_964633075.1 uncultured Candidatus Brevefilum sp. | reverse complement strand
GATGGATCTCTAATTCAGCATGGAGGGCTATCCCTTCCGCTCGTCTGGCGATCTCCTCCTGAAAACCCCGCTTGAAACACGTTAGATTTAGAGCAGGTAAAGCCAAACCCGCAGCCATGGGATGACCGCCAAATGAAGCAAGCAGTTCCCTTTGTGAGGCGATCGCTTCTGTAATGTGGATACCATCCACTGACCGCGCTGAGCCGTGAATGGGTTCAGAACCTGTCAGCAGGATCACTGGTTTTTGATAACGCTCAACCAGCCGACTGGCGACAATGCCCACCACACCGCCAGGCCATTCAGGGTGGTGCAGCACTATGGCCGGTGCCAGTCGCTCATCGGGAGATGCCTGCAATTGACCTTGTGCGGCTTTTTCCACCTGTCGGGTTGTAAAACGGCGTTTGGCGTTCATCGCTTCAATTTGGGTGGCAAGCACACGTGCCCTGCCTTCATCTTGTGTGGTGAAAAATTCCACCATCGGATTGGCATCCCCCAAACGACCCACTGCGTTCAGGCGCGGCGCGATTTGAAACCCGATGTGTTCTTCGTTGAGGTTCAAGGAATTGAGACCAGCATTCCGGTATAAGGTCTGCAACCCAATCCTTTGGGTATGGCGTAAATGTGCCAAACCCTTCTGGAGGAGGTAGCGGGTGTCGCCCTGGAGTTCAGCCACATCCGCCACAATTCCCAAGGCTGTCAATTCCTGGTAATGCCCAGAATCGAAAGGACGACCCAGAGCTGCGAAAAGCCCCTCGATTAATTTATAAGCAACCCCCACCCCCGGCAGGGTACGCAGTGGATGTCCTTGGGGAAGGCGTTGCGGGTTGACAACCGCATCGGCAGGAGGCAGGGTTTCACTAAGCGTGTGGTGGTCTGTGATAATCACGGGCAGGCGGGCATTTTTTAGAAGTTGGATATTTTCATGTTCTGAAATCCCGGTATCACAAGTGAGGAAGAGATCAAATCCCCTCTTGAGATAAGATTCCAGGACCTCACGGGTAATGCCATGGGATTCTTCTGCCCGGATGGGGATGTGATAACTGACCCGTCCCCCTAACTCGCGCAATCCTTCAACAAGGATTGTCGTTGCCGTCTGACCATCGACATCAAAATCCCCCCAGACGATGATGTGGCCTTGTGTATTGAGCGCATGGATCAATAATTTCCAGGCGATGTCACAATCAGGCAGTTGCTCAGGTGGGGTTGGTTGGTAAGCTTCCGGATTTAAGAAAGCCTCTGCGACCTCAAGGGTTTGGTAGCCGCGACGATAGAGGGTCTCTGCTACCAGGGGATGTCCGCCGATGGCCGCCTGAAAATCCTTGGGAACTTCAATTTTGGGGAGAATGATCCAGTGTTTTTCTTCAAGCATTAGAATTCAATTTCCGCGATGTTTTCAAATTCAACCTCTGGTTCGATTTCTTCGGATAATGGTTCAAAATCTTCAAAGGATTCCAGGTCGCCGGCTTTGATGCCGCGATCGCAAAGAGAGCGGTAAACGCAAAAATGACATTTCTTCAGATCATCGGTGCGGCGAAAAGAGGATTCGGGCTTCTGTTGAATTTCTTCAAGCAAAGAAATGAAGTAGGTTTTATCCGCTTCATAATCAGTCTGCTTATAGGGGAGCATAACCGGGCTCTCGGGGTGTGGGGCAAACCAGTAATGCATGGTAACCCCATCTGCAGGGGTGGTTTGATTTGGGATAAGGATAGCGTTGGAATCGGTGAGGATAAATCGGTAAAGCCGTGTCTGGATTCTTTTCAGCAGCCATTCGCGTTTAATGCGTTTTTGTGAAGTTTTCCAATCGAAAATAATGAGGGTCCCTTGCTCATCATATAGGATTAGGTCATATTTAGCTACTAAGCGGTGACCAGAGAGTGTCGTACTCAGAGTTGTCTCCACAAATAGCTGCCCATCTAACCAGGGACGGACATGAACTAAGAAATGATGCCACCACAAGCTTAGCTCGAGGCTGGGATCAACCTCAGCCAAGGCGGATATTCGATTCTCAGGCACGCCCAGTAAATATTGCTGGATTAGGCGGTGAAATCTCCCCCCAATTTGGCTGCGCTGTTCAAAGTCAAGCGCATCGTCCACCAACAAGGCTGGCCATCTGGCATGCAGGATATAGCGGAGGTAGAACCGATAGGCACAATCCACATAGTCCTGGAGATTGCCCTGGGTGAAATCAAAATCAGCCGGTAGATTCATGGTTTTCTCTCCAGATAGTTGAGCATCTCTAAGAACGGCAGTGCAGCGACATTTTTCGCCACCCCACGACCGGTATTCCAGGTCGCTGTGAGCCAGCGGCGAGGTCGGGTGATACCCACGAAAAATAGACGCAATCGCTCTCGAATGAATTCCTGCCGAGCTTCTACGGAAGCCGTTCCAAGCTGATGCCACTCAAAGAGAGGGTCTTCAATCAGCGTAACAAGTTGAGCGATTACCTCTGCCTCAAGATTGAGATGATCCTTGATGAACCATTTCTCTGATTGAAACTGGTCATATTCGAATCCAGAGGGGAAATTGTAATTATTGAGGGAGGTCAGGAAGACACAGTCCCATTCCAATCCCTTGGCTTTGTGCATCGTGGAGACCACCACTTTACCAGGGTAACAATTGGGATCAAAGGCGTATTCATCCTGGGAAAATCCGAGATATTTGCGTTGATTACGGGCGATGTTGGCCAGTTCTTCAGTGAATTCAGGCAGACGCCAATCCGGATGAGCGTCGCTGAATTGGCGCAGTAGTGTCGAAAGTTTGTGGGAAAGCGCCAATTCGGTTGAATCGAGGAATAAATCCTGTGAAATGGACAGAATAAGTTGATCGATAGGCAGGATGATGGCCTCCTGCCAGCGTTTGACAACTGCTCTGAATGTGTCCAGCTCTTCATATATGGCAGGATCTGCTTGGGCAGTTTCGTGAAATTCTAACCAATCCTTTCCCCCAGTCGGCCAAAGATATTCCTCAATACGTTGGCAACTTCGGATGATGCCAGCGACCTCTTTATGAAAAGGCCATTTTTCCTCGTCCTCACGTTCTGACCGCCGCCAAACTCGGTAAGCGGCTGAGAGTTTTGGGCTCGACTTAGGATCGCTCAAATACTGTAAGATGTTGGCAATTGCCCCAGTGGAGAGGCGGGTGGCGCTGCTGGATTGCAGTAAGCTGTCTACATAAGGGATGTTGCGTTTCTTGAGCTCGTCGACGAACTTGAACCCACGCATATTGCGCGGGGAGAGGATGGCGATCGTCTGATCGGCGTGTTCACTCAAAAATTCTTCAACAGCATCCACCACAAAGGCGATTTCCTGGTCCGGTGTCAAGCCCTGTTCAACAAAACGGATGCAGGCTGGGCAATCAGGGGGATTGGGTTGGGGATCCCCTGGGGGCGTGGGCTCGATCAGGGGTGGATTGAGGGCAGTCCGAGCGGATGGGCTGGGGTGTTCATTTTGGGTCCATTCAATTAAATGGTTAGCCAGGTTGATAATGCTCACCGTTGAGCGCCCGCTCTCTGGCAAATTGCGTTCCTGCACATCGAGTCGCTTAAGGAAATCGAGTAAATAGCGAGGACTGGCGGTTGTGAAGGTCTCATAAATCGCCTGGTTGGGGTCACCAACGCGCACCCAGTTGCCATGTTCACCCGCCAGGAGGGCGAGGATCTCCTGCTGTAGCAGGCTTGAATCCTGGGCCTCATCTTCTAAAATATAAGGCCAACGATAACGCAACAGGTCCACCAATGATGGGTCTGATTTCAAGCAGCGGAGCGCTAAACGGATCAGGTCATCAAAGTCAACACAGCCACGGTAATTCAAAGCCTCCTGATACTCACTATAAATCTCAGTTCCCATTTGGACGAGGGGTAAGGAAATATGGGCATCTTTCAACAATTTACGGCAGGCTTCTGGTGTCAGTTGACGGTCTTTGGCTAGACGAATAAAGGCAGTCGCCTGCGATTCAACCATAGCTGGAAGGTTATATTTGTTCTCGTAGATTTTTTCCCTTTGGTACTCTTCATATTCGAGATAGGGTTCAAAAAAATCGATATGGGCGTGGAGCCAATCCAGAGCAACAGCCTCCTTGATGCGGGAGGCTTCAACCTCATCGATGATCTGATAATCGTTGCTCAATCCGGCGAGATCTGGTCGCTCACGCACAATATCATTTGCCAGGCCATGCAGGGTGCGCACCCGGTAACCAAAGCCTGGCAGTAGGTTCTCCGCCTGAAGTTGGGTGGAAATGCGTGCCGAGAAATTATCCACTGCAGCGTTGACGAGGGTTACGATGAGGATTTCTTGATC
>CAZWDG010000181.1:0-4298 GCA_964633075.1 uncultured Candidatus Brevefilum sp. | reverse complement strand
AGGCATTTGCTATTTTGATTTTTGGCAATGTCCGAACTTGTGTCCGAAGGTAAGCAAGGTCAATTCATCAAGCGCCTCAACAGACTGCATGCTGGCTGATTCAGCAGTATTGACCACCATATCGGTGCTATTCCACCAATTCATAAAGTCAACAATGGTTTGAGCTGTAACGGGTGTACCATCGTTGAACGTGATACCTTCATGTAGTTTTATTGTCCACGTCAATCCATCCTCGGAGGCTTCCCAGGAATCAGCCAATCGTGGTTCACCCGCGCAGCCAGATGAAGCTGATCCGTGATCCGTAAATCCCTCGTAAACTAAATAACCGAAGAACCAAATTGAGAGGCACGACCAGGGATTCCAACAGTCCACATCTTCCAAGCCTCCAATCCGAAGGATTACAGGTTCCTCTGTGGCCGCTGTAGGCTGCACTTGTTCTTGGGTGGGTTGAACTTGCTCTTCTGTTGGTTGAACTGCTTCTTCTGTGACCGAAGGAATCTGTGTAGCTGCCGGGGCGCACGAAGTACCAATCATAGACAGAAGAACTAATGCGGATATTACAACCCATAGACTTTTATGTTTAGACATTTCGCATACTCCTTTCAATCCTCGCAATCACATCCACGTTTTATAATCAGCAAATATAGTTCTTTTTCCAACAATTATCATTCATAGGCATCTCCTCTTCTCAAATTGCGGATGACCTTTTATCTTGGCTCAAATGAACGGTTGTTGCTGTGTAACACAGTGAATTGCTCCACCATAATCGACCAGGCCAAGGACATTTATGCCGATCACCTCTCGAGTCGGAAATTGTTCGCTGATGATGCTTTTAGCCCGTTCATCATTGATGTTGCCAAATACAGGCACCAAAACGACTTCGTTAGCAACATAGTAGTTACAATATTTACCAGTTACTCGTTCTGAGGGTATTGTGTCTACTTTGATTGTACGATAAACTCCTGGCTCAGGTATTGGTAACGGAACAAGTGTCAGCCTTTGACCGGATTCGGTTATTGCATTTTGCAATTCCCTAAAATGTGTCTTGCATGTCTCATACATGGGGCTAGAGGTATCATCGGTATCATTATAGAGAATCGTAGTTTTATTAGTAAAACGCGCTGCACCATCGATATGAGCGTCTGTAACATCCCCACGTAAAGCGCTTTGCTCTTTCGTTGTACCAGAGAGCCAGATGAAATTAGAAACACCCAGGTATTTCTGAATTATCCTTTCGACTTCTGCCTGGCTTTTCCCTGGATTTCTATTAGGATTAATGATCGAGCTCCTGGTTGCCATGAAGGTTCCCGACCCGTTTACTTCTACTCCCCCTCCTTCGAGAACCAGCGGGGGTTTTACCACAGGGACTTTACAGAGTTCGCCAATTACCGAAGGCACCTTGTTATCCAGTTGATATTCATACCTGCCTCCCCACCCATTAAATTTCCAATCAGTCAGTGCTAGCTGGTTCAGCTCATTGAAAACGAAAATCGGTCCGTTATCTCTGACCCAAACATCATTTGTTGGTATGATCGTAAAGTCAATATTCTTGGGACCGATGCGATAATAGTCAAGCTGACTCTCAACATGTGATTTATGCTTCTCATCACACACAATGATGTGGACATTTTCATGTTCATGTAAAATATCAACCATTGTTAACCAGATTCTCTCAAGATCCCTTTCGTAGCCACGCAAAATTTTATCGAACGGCCACTGCAGCCAGGTACCTTCATGTTCTTCCCATTCTGCAGGCATGTGGTATGGCTTTGGATTTTTGATTATCTCGTTCATGGTAAGAATTCTATGCTTTTATGGGAGGAATATGTTCTTGGAGGTAAGCTTCGGTGGCACCCTCGTAATACTGTTGCAGTGCAGGGCTGGGGTTGGGTCGGTTGGGATAAAGGAACCAAAGCAAGAGTGCTTTTTGGGTGTGAAATCGGTTTTCGGCTTCTTCGAAGATCACTGAAGATGGAGAATCCATTACTTCGCTGGTGATCTCATAATCACGGTTGGCTGGCATGCAGTGCAGAACCATACAATGAGCAGGTGCGTGATCAAGTAAATTTCTATTAATTTGGTATTTTGGCATAAATATCTTAAGGCGTGCTTCTTTCTGATCATCATACCCTTCATACCACCACACATCTGTCACGATAAAATCCGCGCCTTGCACTGCTTCGATTGGATCGTCGGTCATTTCGAAAGTTGCGCCAGTAGCCTGGCAAGCAGCTTTTGTCTTAGCAACTTCCTGGGGTTCCACCTGGAAGGGTTCAGGGGCAGCAACAACCAGATGTGAACCGAAAATCGGCAAAATTTCCCTCAAGGAAGTACAGATGCAGCCAACATGTGAGGCATCACTGACAAATGCTACTTTCATCTCTTCCAGAGTCTTGCCTTTTGGCAGATGTTCAGTCATGGTGAAGAAGTCACATAAACCTTGGGTCGGGTGGCTATAAGTTGTCATACCATTAATTACTGGAACACTTGCACTATCTACTATTTCATGCATGGTCTCCAGCAGGTGAGTACGGGCCATGATACCGTCACACATACGGGATAGCACCTGTATCGTATCGTAGATCGATTCCCGTACCCCAAGATGAATCTCACCTGGTTTGAGATAGATGGCATGCCCACCGAGCTCCATCATCGCAGTTTCAAAGGATACACGCGTCCGTAATGAAGCTGATTCAAATAGCATCCCGAGTGTCATCCCACGCAGCAAGCGCGGGGTCACGCCCTTTCGATCCGCCTCTTTCAAGAAGCGTATCAAATCCAACATGTGCAGGAGTTCATCCTTGCTAAAATCATCAAGTTCAATAAAATGACGCAGCATGCTATTCTCCTCTATTCAAAAATGTCTCGATTTTCTCTCTGTGCTGTTCCTTGAGATCTTCAGAGGGCTGGTTCAACCTTGGATATACAAGATAAACAAGCAATCCTTTCTCGGTGTGAAGGCGATTCTCTGATTGATCGAAAATGATGGATCGCGAATGATCCATGACTTCATCTGTCGCTTCGACACCACGTGAGGCTGGCAGGCAATGCATGAATTTGCAATGAGATGGAGCTTGCTCAAATAATTTCCTGTTGACCTGGTAAATTGGCATGAATGCCGCCTGCCTCTCAGGAATCTGATCCTCCTGCCCTACCCACCACCACAGATCGGTATAAATATAGTCAGCATATTTAACTGCTTTAGCAGGATTTTCAGTCAATGTGACTGATCCGCCTGATTCAACACAATTTTGCCTTGCCCATGCGAGCCATTGGGCTGGAGCTTGATATTTCTCTGGTGCTGCCTGAGTAAAGTGCATCCCCAACCTTGTAGTTATCAGCATCAGGGAGCTTAACACATTGGTCGCATCACCAATGAAGGTCACATTCAAGTCTTCAAGTTTCTTCCCATCTGGCAAGTGTTCAATCATGGTCAGGGTATCACAGACTACCTGTGTGGGGTGGTTGTAATCCGTCAGCCCATTGATGACAGGTACCGTGGCGTATTTGGCAAGATTAACGAGGGTATCATGCTTCAGGGTACGAGCCACGATAACATCACACATGCGTGATAATACCTGGGCAGTATCATAAAGGGATTCGCGTACTCCCAGGTGGATCTCACCCGGCTTGAGATACAGTGCATGCCCACCCAGCTCTGTCATGGCCACCTCGAAGGATACCCTTGTCCGTGTAGAAGGTTCCTCAAAGATCATCGCCAATGAGGTATCAGCCAGCAGCTTCGGTGTACAGCCTTGTTTATCAGCAGCTTTTATTAAGCGGATCAAATTAATGATCTGTAACAACTCCGCTTTCGAAAAATCCTGTGTATCGATGAAATGCTTCAGCTCCATTGGTTCTCTCATCCATTAGATATTTGATGTTTATCCCTTATTACAAAAATCAGCTTCTGGTGGAAGCCACTCATAGGTGTTTTTCAAAATACGTGGCACAAGCACGGTTTTTGTACGTTGAATTTCTGGAATATCAGCCAGTTTCCGGACAAATTCAAAAGCTTTATTAGAATCTTCCACTAAAGCCTGGATGCTTATATCCTGATCGCCAAATGAGTAGGCGATGTAGTTGATTTCATGGAAATTTTTGAGAATTTCAGCGACTTTATCAATTTTATTGATCTCAACCTGGCAAAAAATGTCAACTGCCATTCGATAGCCAAAATTTTCGTGATTAACGATCACGGTTGGGAGAATATCCTTTCGCTCAATCAGTAGATCGATCCGATTTCTGACTGTGCGAACTGGTACACCGAGCTTACGGGCAATTTCAGAGCTTGATAT
>CAZWDG010000180.1:0-4302 GCA_964633075.1 uncultured Candidatus Brevefilum sp. | reverse complement strand
TAGACACTCCTGAAGAATTACGTGAGTCATACCTTAAAAGCATTACATCGATCGATTTTGATGCACTTGCACAGGATGTTGCCCCCTTCCTAATAGAACAGGATCAGATAAAACGTGTGACAAGATTCAGGGAGTTTTGGAAGGGCGTAGAGATGGTTTAATTCATATTTGTCAAGCAATTGAAAATGATGCTTGGTCTGGGTTATCTCGAAAATTGTTGAGACTCAATTTTCTAAGGCCAACAATACCAGATGACGATGCTGACCAAAATCCCCAGCAGCACCCCCCCAAAGGCTTCAACCGGCGAGTGACCCAGGACCTCACGCAGTTCCTCAAATTCCTCGGCTGGTTTGACTTTCTCAATAAAAATTTCCTTGATAATCCGATTGATCTGGTGCGCATGAAAGCCCGCCTGACGACGGATGTTGGTGGCGTCGTAGATCACAACCGTCGCGATGGCAAAAGCCAAGCCAAACAGAGGGGTGTCAAATCCCTCGTAATGGCCTACACCAGCCGCAGCCGCCGTGACCACCGCTGAGTGAGAGCTGGGCATGCCACCAGTGCTGAAGAGCAGCGACCAATCCCATTCTTTACTACGAATATATTCCAGCGGCAGTTTAAGAATTTGTGCCAAGATCGAAGTAATGACGCAGGCAATAAAAACCGGGTTATTGAAGATCCCAATAAAAGGCATGACGTCACGCTTCGGGTTCAGATGGTTGTGGGGCAGTTGTGGAAAGCTGACGCACTTTTAATTCTGCTGCTTCCAACAAATCAGCACAACGTTTCGCCAACGCCTGTCCTCGTTCATAATACGATAAGGCTTTTTCAAGAGGAAGGTCTTCACTTTCTAGCTGGGTGACGTTCTCCTGTAAGGCAATAAAAGCCGTTTCAAAATCCATTTCCTGGATGGCTTCTGGTTCTTTATCTTTCATGATCTTTCTCCTGGATTGGTTTGTGTAATGCGCGCCTCCATCTCACCCTTACTGACCCGGATGTGCACGCGATCTTCAACTTGCACTTGCTCAGCGCTTTTCACTACCACATCATCCACCACACGGGTGACAATGGCATATCCCCGGTTGAGGACGGCCTGGGGATTGAGACCTCGCAGTGATTGTGATAAATTATCAAGCTGGAGAGACTTTCGTTCCATAGCATATTGAATTGCACGGTCTAAACGGAGTGTGACCTCATCCATTCTTTGACGATAGATGTCAATTTTATGGGCTGGAGAGAGTCGCGCCACCCTGTTGGTCAACTGACTTTGTTCCCAGCGCAAATTCGAGAGTCGCTCACGAAAAAGCATCGCGTGTTGGTTAGCAATTTCACTCACCGTCGCCAGCAATTCCAGCCGATCAGGTGTAGCCACCTCTGCAGCGGCAGTCGGTGTGGGTGCCCTCAGATCTGCGGCAAAATCAGTGAGGGTGAAATCTGTCTCATGCCCTACACCTGAGATAACTGGGGCAGAGGAGGATGCCACAGCACGCACAACGCCCTCATCGTTGAACGCCCATAAATCCTCAATGGAACCACCACCGCGTCCAATCAGGATCACATCTGGGTGAATCTCATCGTTGATACGTTCCAAGGCGGCGATGATCGCAGGTGGGGCATCGACACCTTGAACAGCGGTCGGTGCGATCACAACTTCCACCAATGGATAGCGCCGCCGGATGGTGTTGAGCATATCTTGTAAGGCTGCACCAGTGGGGGAGGTAACGATGCCAATCAGTCGTGGTCGTCCTGGTATTGGGCGCTTTCGTTCTGCATCAAATAGACCTTCAGCTTCCAATTTGGCTTTGAGAAGCAAAAACTCCTGATAAAGGGCGCCTTCACCCGCAGGGCGCAGCATGTCAATATACAACTGCACCTGCCCACTGACCTCGTAAATGCTCATACTCCCATGCGCTTCGACCGCCATGCCTTCTTGTGGGGCAAAATTCAAGCGCATAGCTGCGTTTCGCCACATCACGCAGCGTATGGCTGCCTCGCTGTCCTTTAGAGTGAAATAGAGGTGACCTGAGGAAGGTCGCGCATAATTGGAAATTTCACCTTGTACCCAGACATCTTGCAGGATCTCATCGCTTTCGAGCAGCTGTCGCAGGTAACTGGTGAGCTGGCTGACACTGAGGATATTGGTGGGTTGGAAGAAGGAATAATGTTCCATCATTGTTTACCTGTGATTGTCAAGCTTTAAGTATAACAACAAATCTGCAGATCATAAATCTGTTACAATAATCTGAAATGATACCTGATAATCAGAGATAGGATGCGTTGGAATTGGATCATATTTGGACACCCTGGCGAATGGCATATATTCAAGAAAATCGTGAAGAAGGCTGTTGCATTTTCTGCCAAGCCGCACAAGCAGAAGATGATGTGAAGCACCTTGTATTTTACCGCGGCGATCACGTTTTCATGATCCTGAATCGATATCCCTACACCAGCGGACATGTGATGTGCGTGCCCTATGCGCATCAAGCTCAGCTGCACGATCTCACGCAAGCCACCCGCTTGGAGATGATGGAACTTACCAGCAAGGCCGTGGAGGTTTTACAGTTGGTCTATCGCCCTGATGGGTTTAACGTTGGCTTGAACTTGGGAGCAATGGCAGGGGCAGGTGTGGCGGAACATTTGCACATGCACATTGTCCCACGTTGGGGGGGAGATACGAGTTTTATGGCGAGCGTGGGAAATACTCGCGTGTTGCCAGAGTCCTTACCTGAGACATATATGCGTGTAAAAGAAGCGTGGGATAAATTCAACTGATAAAATGATCTCCGCATTAGCAGATCGACTATTTCATGATGCGATAAGCAGGATGGAAATCTTAAGCTATAGAGACGTTACGTGCAACGTCTCTATAGGTAGTTTATAAATGGATTTATTTCAGGCTTTCTTGAGTTCCAATAACAGTCATTTCTTTTTCTTAGAAAAAATCACTCGGACGAGGGAGATCAAACCCAATGCGATCAACAACACCGGCCAGTAGCGAGCCAGATCAGATCTAAACCCAAACGCCGATCCAAAAGCGAAGAAAAGGATCCCACTGATAATGATCAGAGTAAGCCCTGCGCCCAGTGTTTCTCTGACATTGCGATCGATCAGCCCACTGAGGATGACCCCTACCCCAACGAACCCCGGGATGAGGGACCAAATATAGGACCAGCTTTCCCAATTGCCGGTGAGGTTTTGATAATAGAGAATACCACCAATCCCACCGATGATTGCACCGGGGACAGCTAAACCCCCAGAACCGCTCAATAAAGCCCAAATCAGGAATACCAAGCCCAAACCGATGATGACAAAAGGCCAATCCCAAAACTGGAAATACTGGGGGGCAATTTCCTTGACGAGAAACAAAACGCCAAGAATAATCAGGATGATCCCGCCAACAACACTTGATCTTCTTTTCATTTCAGACTCCTTAATCTAACAAGACACGAACACCATCGCCTAAATTTGCCGGGCTCAGGTAAATATGATCAAACGCTATGACTTCTATTTCTCACCGAGATTATCGATATTGCCAAGACCATTGATTTCTTGCGTAACTGCAGGTGAGCCATAAAAGCGGAGAGAACCGCCACCATCGATGTTGATATCCAGGGTGTCAGTAGCCCAAACAGTACCATTCCCCAAGCCGTTGATATCAATCATGGTTGATTGAGTTTGGAGATTCTCCGCCTGGTAATTGCCAGCCCCATCGATCTTCACGGATTGGATGGACACCGCACCACCAAGTGTGATGGTGCCTGTTCCGGAGATTTCCACCGAGAGTTCTTCTGCATTCAGCGCTTTAATTTTAACCTGACTAGCGCCGTTAAGCGTCATATCCAATGAGTCCGTTTCCAGGGAGTCCATTTCAAGATCTCCAGCACCATTGATCGTGATCCCTGTGAGGTCTTTCACCGTCAACCTGTAGACAATACCTTTTGTGGGAAGGAGGGTGGTTCGCCAAGGTTGATCCTGGAACCCCAGCATAAGCGTTTTCCCCTGGACTTCCGACGTCAGCTCGTCGAGGATGTTATCCTCGGCTTCAATTTCAAGCGACTCGGTTGTACCCTGGGTAATGATCAATCGGCCAGTGCCGTCTAGTTTGATGGCATCGAAGCCGCTGACTGAGCGGGTTTCGCTGATAAGATTGCCTGAGCCGCGTACGACATTGAGATTTTGACAAGCGCTAAGAGAGAAGCCAGCAATGATCAACATGGAAAGTAGTAAAATCGATATCTTTTTCATTTTGATATTCCTTTCATTAATTTATCTGTCATTATAATATACGAGAAAAAGGTTAAT
>CAZWDG010000179.1:0-4361 GCA_964633075.1 uncultured Candidatus Brevefilum sp. | reverse complement strand
TGGCGGCGGAGCCGCCAAACCACACCCCCCAATTCCCAAGCAAGCTGAGTAGTTACATAAAATGTAGAAAACCTCTGATTTTAATCCTCTGAGTTTTCTACCACAAGTTATAATAAAAGTGATTTAAACAAAATTAATGACAGGAATTTTTTTGTGCAGAGTATAAAGTACGCTTTCCGCTTCATCAAGAAAAGTCTTCAGCTGGCTGTTAAACATGAGGAACTTCAAAAGCCCTGGATGATCCTGAGTTTGGGAAATTTAGCTCTGATGATGATGGGTTTTCTCCCTTTGGCACTGACAGTGGGTTTGATTGGGTTGCGACCGATTGGGTTGATCTTCGTTGGTTTTATCAGCACGCTGCTCGTTTTTTGTCTGCGCGTATGGGGGGAAATCACGTCATTAAGTACAAGCCAAATCTTCGATCGTTTGATCCTGGAGAAGCCTGCTGCATCTGAATCGGAAAACAATCACCAGGGTTTCATGGACCATTGGGACGATATCTTCATGTCGGTCCTGACATTGCCAGTGGTGCGATTTTTCCACGGCATCCGCAACCTGATTAACCAAAAATCTGCTGAGGAACCAACCTGGCTGAAGGCAAGCGGATTGAGACTTCCTGTGATCGCGCAGGAGGATCTTGATCTTGAGAGCGCCACGCTACGGGTCGGGGAAATGGTCGAGCTTAACCTGTTGCGGATCCGTCCAGAATTTATTGGCGTGAACCTGGTTAGCCGCGTGATTGAATGGCTTCTGTTGGTAATCGGCATTGTCCTGGGGTTTGTGGTTAGTTTTAAGCTTGCCAATCCGCTAACCGCAGGTCCCTGGCGTTTGATCCTGGGCGCTGGAATTGGGCTTTTGTTGGGAGGAGTCTTCACCACCCTTGGGGTAGCCTTTAGCACCTTTGCCCGCGCTTCTTATCACACAGCGCTTTACCGTTGGGGACAGAACAGTGCTATGGCGCAGCGCTCTGGCGACGCTGAACAGGCTGTTCCCCCAATGATCCTGGGTCAAGTCTTAGGAAGATATTCAACCGGTAAGAAGGAAGGATAAAATGCAACACCGCCGAGAAGTCCTCACCTGGAATGATGTCGATCAATTGATTGATCACCTTCTCCCACAATTTGATCGAACCTTTGATGGGATGATTATGATCTCTAGAGGTGGGATTGTACCAGGTGGGATGCTGGCAGAGGCGATGGACATTCAAAAACTATTAATTGCTTCGGTTGATTTTCCCTCAGAATTGGAGGATATGGAACGCCCCCGGTTATTGGCTTGGCCGAATTTCTTGATGTTTCCTGATGATGACTTGCTCGCTGGGGAGCGTATCTTGATCGTGGATGATGTTTGGGGCTCGGGCAGGACGATCACCTCGGTTAAAAACAGGGTTTCTGCAGCAAGGGGGTTCCCCTACACCTGTGTATTGCATTTCAATCCCTATCGCAATCTCTTCGGCACCAACCGGCCGGACTATTACGCCGCCATTACCGATGCGTTTATCATCTATCCCTGGGAAATTGATCGTGATAAGCAGGGTTCCTTATTGCATGATCTCTAAAACGTTATAATTTCAGGGTATGCGCTGAATATGATAGTCTTGGATGGTTATCGCTGAGAAGACCAGGTATCTTTGGATGCTCTGCTGATAATCAGGAGGATATGGATTTCTTGAATCATTCATTCCAAATTGGGGCATATCGTCCTATTTACCTGTGGGCTGGGCCAGGCACCATCCGCATGAACCGCCTGAAGTTTATGGATTATCCGGTGGATGAAGCCGTCCACCGTGATGCGCATACTTTGCCCATCGCCAAACGGGTTGTAGACGAGATCTACGCCAATTGGGTCCACTTGACCTACGATTGGGGCTTTCCTCCAGAGGTTGAGGTTGAAGATTGGGAGGATTTCCGAAAAGCAGCAAAAGCTTATCACGCAGCGGGTACCCCGGTGTTCGCTTATATCCAGGTTTCCAATTGTGTTTTTGACGGTAGCTTCACCGAGAAGGATTGGTATGCCAGAAACGCAAAAGGGAACAAGATTTATTATTACTCTGGGCGTTATATGGTTGATTGGACGCACCCCGAATGGATTCAGCACCTCAAAGAGAGGATCAAAGGGGCTCTGGAACGCGGAGCGGATGGGATCTTTTTTGACAACCTCTGGTATGGCGAACAGCCTTATCAGTTGATGGGTGCCTGGTTGGGTGGTGCGGGTTGTTATTGTGAGCGATGCCAGAAGCTTTATCAAACCGAGACCGGACGCAGGATCCCGGAGAAGATCCTGCCTGATCGTGATGAGGTGGCAGATTACCTGCGCTGGCGGGCTGGGCGCGTGACCGCCACATTGCGTGAATTGGCGGACACCGTTCACACCCTGAAACCCGATGCCCCGATCAGCGCCAATGACTATGACGTCACCATGCGTAACAGTTATTTGATTTATGGGCTTGATGTGGCGTCACTGGCAGAGATCCAGGATGTGGTCATGGTTGAAAATTTTGCCCTGCCGCGCTGGAACACACAGCCAAAACCTTACCTGGCGAACAATGCCCTGACCATTCGCAATACCCGCGAATTCATCCGTGATAAAGCCCCCCTTAATGTTCTTTCCTATGATGTCGGGATTGGTTTTGACCCTGTCTACCCCCCACGGCGGCACCAGCAAGCCATTGCTGAGGCCGTTGCTTGTGGTGCCAGCATGACAATCAAAGGCACTGAATATAACGATGGCAGGCGTATGACCTTGCTGACCGATCCTGCCTATCGCCCACAGCAGGAAGCCATTGGGGTGTATCATCGCTGGCTTTGGGCACACCGTGAAATGTATCTGACCCGCGTCAACCGTGCTGAGGTGGCCCTGCTGCACCCGGGTGATGCCCTGTGGCGGGATTGGATGGTTTTGTCACCGCTTTATTTTGGTGCTGGGCAAGTGCTGACAATGGCGGGCATCCCCTGGCGAGTTCTTCGATTGGGGGATTCGATGAAGGGTATCAAGGCTCTATTAACTTTCACGCCGACGCAGAAAAACCTTGATACGCTTGGGGAAGGCCCTAGCGTAATCCATGTGCCCGGGCTGCCAGGATGGAAACCAAAGAAAAGAAGTTGCGCGGCTCGAGGGGGTCTGTGGCATGATTTGGTGGAATCATTGGGTCTGTTTCTGGTTCGGTCCTACCATAGCAGTAAAATTTTTCGTCAGGTCATGGATAAGATGAACATGGCGAAAATTGTCCTCCAAACCGGGCTTTTTAACCTTCCCGGGCAGAAAATGACAGTTGAACTGATCAGAGTTTTACCACCCGGGATTTATCCCTGTGTGGAATCGGGCGAACCTGTTTTGATCGAAACCTGGGAGGGAAAAGATCATCGCCAGGTGCATCTGATGAATTACGGTTCTGAAGCCCAGGAGATCACCGTCAAATTTGGGGCGCCGGTAAAAGCAAAACTCATTTCACCCGACAGACCAGACGAGTTGACATTGGAGGGAGATCGTCTCTGCTTCACCCTGGATATTTATGCTATTTTGCTCTTGGAGTGAGAATAAATCTCTATTAGAATAAGAGCATTACCTCATTAATCATCAGAACAATCAGACATTATTTTTGGAGGCATGGCAATGGAGAGAAAAATACGTTGGTACGACTATATCACGATTAATATATTCTATTTCGCACTGACCACCCGGTCACAGACCCTGACCCCGCTGATTCTCCCACTGCTGGTGCAGATTTTCATGGGAGATGAGGTCAAAGGCGCGGCCTATGGCAACCTGAGATTGTGGGCGCTGATGATTGCCGTGCTCATGCAAGGGCTGGTGGGCATGCTGTCTGATCGCAGCACCTCGCGCTTTGGCAGACGTCGACCGTTCATCCTGATTGGCGGGGTTACCGAAGTGATCGTCTTTATCGGGATTGGTATGATCGCGGCTACCCTAGAAGGGGTGACCGGTTACTGGGTTTTATTTGCTGCCTATATTCTCTCGATGTTATCCTCCAATACCGGGCATGCTGCTGTTCAGGGCTTGATACCGGATATTGTCCCAGAGGAAAAACACGGGATTTTTGCTGGTTTTAAGGCTTTTTTCGAGCTACCAGCGCCCTTGATTTTTGTGTCCTTTGTGGTCACCAAAATGGTTGAAAGTGGAAACCTTTGGGGGGCGATCCTGATACTATCCGCGGTTGTGCTGATTTGTACCGCTTTGGCGATGTTTGCGCCGGAAAAACCAATTAAAGAACCGCCTTTTGAGTGGGATTGGAAGCCCGTCTTGCGGTTAGTCGCGATGACGGTTGCTTTTACAGTAGTGATCCTGGGCTCAGGTGCCCTCGTGAACTACGTTAATTCATTGGGAGATGCCTTGCCCGATAC
>CAZWDG010000178.1:0-4378 GCA_964633075.1 uncultured Candidatus Brevefilum sp. | reverse complement strand
CGTTCCAACAAGTAGGTAAAATAGTGCTCCATCAAAGTGGATAACTCTGCCTCAACCGCCTGGGGGATGATCACCTCTTCAACCTGACTCCATTTCGAGCGCTGAAAGTGCCTAGTATAGCGCAAAACCTCTTTCCCTACCGGCCAGGCTTCAGGCCTCCTCAGCCTGCATTTTGGACAGACGACACCGCCGCCCAAGGGTGAGAAATACTGGTCTTGGAAAATGATCTTATCCCCGCAATCAATGCACTCGAACAACTGCGGACGGAATCCCACCAGGTCTAAAAGGCGGATTTCAAAGTAATGCACCACCGTTTTAGAATTGAGTTGATTCGCCAATCGGCTCAGGGTGTCCGTCAACAACTGGAAGATCCCCACATTTTGTCCCTCTTCATAGGTGAACCGATCCAGCACTTCCACCACATACGCAGCATAAGCCAGGCGAGTTAAGTCCTCACGCAGACCCAGATAAGGGTCGACGGTCTCCGCTTGCGTGACAATATCCAGATTGCGCCCCTTCGCTAGAAACAAGTTAACACACGTAAAGGGTTCCAAATGCCCGGCTTTACGAGATCGAATCTTTCTGATCCCCCTGGCAATCACGTTGATCTTTCCTTTTTCAAAGGAGAAAAGCTTCAGGATCCGATCTGCCTCGCCGTATTCGATATGATCCAGGACAACCGCCTGGGTTTGATAAGTGCGCATTTCTCTTGGTGACATGATTTATCTTTCAGTCAAAAAAGCGCATGAACGGAATCCCGGCACGCGCTTATCTCCAATCTGATGGTTTGGATTCAATTTGCTTCAAGATCCGCTTTGCCAAAGGCGCTGGGCAAAAGCTCTTTGACCGTAAAGGTGTTAAGGCATTGACCACTGGTATCCGCAATCAATACCACTGCTTCGGGACCAAATTCAGCCATCACCTGTCGGCAGGAGCCACACGGCGTCCCACCATTTTTGGTAACCACCGCGATCGCTTGAAATGAACGTTGACCCTGTGAGACCGCCTTGAAGATCGCCACCCGTTCAGCACATATCGTCAGCGGGTAGACGGCGTTTTCCACGTTGACACCATCAAAAATCTCGCCTGAATCCGTCAATACGGCGGCACCCACAGAATAACGAGAATAAGGCGCGTAGGCCTTGTGATAAGCGGCAACAGCAGCCTCGATCAGCTTTGTGCTGATTTCACTTGCTATCATCTTCTGCTTCCCTTTCTAAGGATTCGCTTAGCTTTCGCTTAGCGCGTACCTTTGTGATCCGCCGCCCCACAACCTGATCCACGATCAGAGTGACATTCCCGGCGTCGATGATTTCACCACCTGTGGGCACATCCCCGATCTCCCCGTAAATGAACCCACCAATCGTATCCGCGTTTTCAGTGGCAATAGTGGCACCCATGACCTCGTTAAAGATATCCAGATCAACACGACCCAGAAATACGTACTCATTCTCACTGATCTGCTCATAGGGCATTTCTTCGCTTTCGTCATATTCATCTCGGATCTCACCGATGATCTCCTCGACAATATCCTCCAGCGTCACCAAACCCGCCACGCCGCCGTATTCATCCACCACGATGGCCATATGCATACTGCGCGCTTGCATTTCAGCCAATAGTTCATCCACTTTCTTAGCTTCTGGCACAAAATAAGCCAGCCTTAACAGGTCCCGGTGGTTGGCGATCTGGTCTTGATCCGCCTGGATGTTTAAAAGATCTTTGGCGTAGAGTAAGCCAACAATGTTATCAACCGTATCCTCGTAAACTGGCACACGTGAATGACCGGCTCGCTCAAAGGTCGCCCTCGCATCCCCCAACGTGTCCTGAATATCCAGGGCGATCACATCAATGCGAGGGACCATGATTTCTTTTGCGAGGGTATCACCAAATTGGAAGATAGAATAAATCATCTCCCGCTCTCCCTTTTCAAGCGAGCCCTCCGGTTGTCCCACCTCCACCCAATTTTTAAGATCTTCCTCCGTCATCGATGCCATTGAAACGCGATCAATATTCGGTCCTAATATTCCTGCCACAAGCGCAGAAAACGGCATGAAAAGAAAATCGATGATGGCTCCAAAAGTCCATAAGCGCATGGCGCTCTCTTCTGGTTCGCGCAAGATCCAAGCCTCGATACCGAACTCGACCAGATTGAGGAGAAAATACCCCATCAACAGCAAGAATAAATTCAACCAAATATTGTTGAGATCACCATCACCTAACAAAAGGGCTACCGCCAACCCCCCAAGAAAGACATGAAAGAACATCACCCCCAGCCGTAAACTCGTGTGTAAACGTGGCTTCTCGATCACGCTGATAGTTCGATCCACGACTTCCTCACGACCCTCTCGCATGCTTAATAAATGTGTCAATCTGGCATGACTTAGGCTTGCTTTTACAGCAATGGTGAGCAAATCTAAAAAGAAGAAGATTGCCACCATGATCCAAAGAATTAATTGATCAGTCACAATTCTCCAACTTGCGTTTTTCCTTGGCAGGCACACCAAAAACCAGCGTATCCTGCGGTACATCGCGGGTGACAACAGCCCCTGCGCCAGTTCGACTCCGATCTCCGATTTTGACCGGGGCTACCAGCATGGTATCACTCCCGATAAACACATCATCCCCGATCTCGGTAAGGTGTTTTTTCTCCCCATCATAATTACAGGTGATTGTTCCAGCGCCAATATTGACATTTTCACCGATCATGGCATTACCGATATAGGAAAAATGCCCCATTTTCGTCCCCGCGCCCAAACACGACTCCTTAACCTCGCAGAAATTCCCCAGATGAACCCCCTCTTTCAGGATTGCACCTTTGCGCAGATGACAGTATGGCCCCATGGTGACACCGTCCCCAACCTCAGCCCACTCAATAACGGAGGCGATCAACTGGGCGTGATCCCCAATGAGCGAGGAGATGATAGTGGTGCCCGGTCCAATCTCACAATCTTCACCAATTTCCGTACATCCACGCAGATAAGTATTCGGCAGAATCACCGTATCCCTGCCAATCGTCACATCTGCCTCGATATAGGTCACCTCCGGGTTGATGATCGTCACACCATCCAACATCCACATCTCGTTGATCCGCTTCCGCATGACTTCTTCAGCCACAGCCAGGTGAACCCGATTATTGATACCGATTGCTTCAGAGGGATCTTCAAGCACCAGCGAATTGACCGCAAATCCCTGCGACACAGCTAAACCGACCACATCCGTCAGATAATATTCACCTTTGGGTGAAATCGGGATTTGCTCCAGCGCACCCCACAGCCAGGTTTCGTCGATGCAATAGGCGCTGACGTTATATTCACGAATGGCAAACTGTTCTGGTGTGGCATCCGACTGTTCAACAATCGCTTTCACGTAGCCCGCTTCATCACGCACCACCCGGCCAAATCCTCGTGCTTCATCGCCAATAAAACTGGTCATCGTGACCGGGCTGTTTGAATTTTGGTGTAGTTGGATCAATTCCTCGATAGACTCTTTGCGTAAAAGCGGCATGTCCGCAAAGGTGACCAGAAGGAGATCCGCTTTGCCCTCGAGTAGGGATCGTGTACAGGCGACGGCATGCCCGGTCCCAAGCTGTTCCGCTTGCAGGGCAAAGCTCACATCCTCGGCGATCGCTTCCTTCACAGCATCAGCCCCATGCCCCACCACGATCACCGGCGGCAGATCAACGAGATCTTGCACAGCATTCAATGCATGCCATAACATCGGCTTGCCGGCGATTGGGTGTAATACTTTGGGATGCTTTGAACGCATGCGGGTTCCCTCTCCCGCTGCCAATAGGATCGATGCAAGTATCATCTTTTTGCTTCTCTCAATTCGTTTGAACACAGGGACACCCAGAAGTTGTTGTATGCAATAAAAATGAAAACACGAAGATGCCAAGGGGTGTTTCCCAATGCTGATCTCGTGCTCAATCTATCCGGGTTAGGCTCTTCTTTTGTACTCAAGGCGTTCATTTACAATGGCCGGGGCACCAGGATTCGAACCTGGATCAACGGATTCAAAGTCCGCTGTGCTGCCATTGCACCATGCCCCAGAATGATAGCAATGATTCTAACACATTTTTAGGGAGAAATATAGCTAAAAAAGCTAAAAGGTGAAAGCTCAAAGCTGAAAGCTCGTAGGTCGGGTTTGTAAACCCGACCAGAATGAGTTGAATCATGAAAATCGAATACCTTAATAAGAACAGACAATGTGACACACATAGGGGCTCGGCACAAAGTGTCGAGTTTACGATGACAAGCCGAGCCCTTACGACGAACACCAGGGATGAAATGTTTACCCATTAATTGATTTGTAAATGGATAAATTATGTGTCGGGTAACATACCCGACCTACGTCCGACCATTGTAGGTCGGGTTTCCAA
>CAZWDG010000177.1:0-4399 GCA_964633075.1 uncultured Candidatus Brevefilum sp. | reverse complement strand
TGTCACCCTCACCTCAATCCTCTCCCTCCGTCAGGGAGAGGAGGCATGAAGGCATGCGTTCTTATTGAGGAATATTCGTATGCGAAGGTCTCCTGTACGTGCGAGGGCAATTATCAAAGATTTGTCAGTTTGTAGGTCACGTATGGTCCCGCAGGGACCTGCGTGACGATAAGATGTCGTCCTCACCTCATTCCTTTCCCTCCGTCAGGGAGAGGAGGCATGAAGGCATTTTCAGTCCATTGGATAATGTGTGATAGTTTGTCACGGCAGGAGGCGTGACCATCATGACACGACTCTACGGTTTGTTATGATTTTTTGATGAATCCAAGGTAAATGAGGATCAGCAATCCCAATCCGCAAATTGCAATCAACCCGATGCCGACGTTCATCCGATCGCCCAGGGCTCGATGAAGAAAAGATGGGGATGGGGTGGGCGTAAAGGTGGGTGCCGGCGTGCGTGTGGGGAAGGGCGTCAGGGTCGGTCTTGGCAGTGTGGGTGTGGGTGTGTCAGGCACTGGTGTGTCTGTAAGGATGGGCGTGGCGGTGGGGGTGACATCCCTGGCTGTTTGGATGAGCAGGACCTGACCTGCATAGACCGTGGTCGTCGTCAAGCTCAAGCCGCTGTTTGAGAGGATCACATTAATCGGGACATCATAAGCCATCGCAATCGTCCATAGGGTCTCCCCATACTTAACGACATGGGTGATGATTCCATCTGCGTCGGGTGTGCTGGTGATGACTTCTGCGAGCACGTTCGGTGTGTCTTCTTGCGCCATTACGTCTGGTGCGACTGCCGCTTTAATTTCATCCTCCACTTCCTTAGCCTGTATCATGCTATCTTCGGGCAGGACATTGAGGGTGTAATAGACGATGCCGTCTGATACGGAAACCCCCGCGCCAACTTTTCCGGCAGCATATGCCGTCATCGTCTGCCAATGAACCCAATCCGCCCAGGCGGTGTAGATGCAGTATTGAACCGACATGTTGGTGCCCATGGCGACATTTTCTTTGATACCAACGTCAAAAGCAGTCGATCCATCCGCCCGGGTGTGCGTCCAGGTGCCGAGGGAGGCCATGTAATCGCTGTGCGATTGTGCAAATCCCATCAGGTAGCTATCGATGCTGTAGGGTGCCAGTCCTTGGCTTTGCCGCAAGCTGTTAACCGCGTCGATCAAATCATAGGGGGAACCTGCCTGTGTTGAAACAGTCAGGGGATTCCGCGCTGCAACGAGGAACAGGGTGCATATGGCAAGGATGAGATATTTTTTCGCTTGTCCCATAATGGCATTATTATAGCGCCTTTAAATGGAAAGCGTTACTCCCCTACCAAGGTGAATAAAATTTCGTTATCGATGAATTAGGCTATAATTTAACATCCTCACAACAATCCGAGCATATCCATTGGCAATAACTGTTGCCCAAGATTCACCTTTGGGATATGCTAAGGATTATCTGAGGAGATGGAATATGGCCCAGGCAAAGATTGGGACATCAGGTTGGCAATATTCGGATTTTAGTGAGCGTTTCTATCCAGAAGATCTGAAGAAAACCGAGCAATTAGCTTATTATGCGAACCGATTTCCAACGGTTGAGATCAACAATACTTTCTATCATTTACCTAAGCAAAGTACCGTTGAACGTTGGTATGCAATCGTGCCATCCCACTTTATTTTTTCAGTCAAAGCGAGCCGTTTTATCACCCATATAAAAAAATTGCAGGAGCCTGAAGAGACGCTGGCTAATTTTTATGATCGAATTGCCCATCTGGGAGATAAATGCGGTCCCATTCTGTTTCAATTACCCCCTTATCTGAGCTTGGATCTTGCCCGGCTCAATCATTTCCTTCCCTGTTTGTCGGGAAATTATCGCCATACAATCGAATTTCGTAACAAATCCTGGTTAAGAGAAGATGTATATGCCTTATTGCGAAAACACAATGTCGCCTTGTGTATCTACGACATTAATTTTTTCCAATCACCCATATTGACAACCACAGATTTTGTTTATATCCGCTTACATGGTCCGGGTCAGGCTTATCGTGATCCTTATGACCTGGAGAGTTTGGGTCGTTGGGCGGGGCGCATCAAGGACTGGATCGCTTTGGGCAAGGATGTTTATTGTTATTTTGACAATACTTACAGGGGATATGCCTTGGAGAACGCAAAGACCTTGCTGTCATTAGTAAATGGCGCTGATAAATAATTCAGCCTTATGAAATCAAAAGAATAAGGTAAAATCTATCAATGAATTGCAGAGATGGAGGAGGTGCTCATGCTTGATATTAAACAAATCCGTGAAGAACCTGATCTTGTGAGAGAAGCGCTTGAAAAAAGGCAAATGGACCCCTCTTGTGTGGATCGGGTCATTGAACTGGATGGAAAACGCCGTGAATTGATCCTGGCGGTTGAAGACATGCGCTCTGAGCGTAACGCCGTTTCAAAGGAAATCAGCCGGATGCAGGATAAAGATGCGCGCCAAACCAGGATCGAGGAGATGCGCACTTTGGGGGAAAGGATCGATGCAGTGGATGCTCAGCTGGGATCGGTTGAATCTGAATTGCAAGCGTTACTTTTAGAAATCCCCAACATCCCGGATCCAGAAGTCCCTGTGGGCGTGGACGACAGCGATAATATCGTCTTGAGGACTGTTGGTGCTATCCCCGAGTATGATTTTGATCCCAAACCCCATTGGGATTTGGGACCAGAGTTAGGCATTATTGATTTTGATCGCGGCGTCAAACTGGCCGGATCACGGTTTTATGTGTTGAGCGGACCTGGCGCCTTGTTACAGCGTGCGCTGGTCTATTGGATGGTGGGTTTACATATCCAACAGGGTTATCTAGAAAAATACCCACCATTTATGGTGCGTGAAGAGATCCTGTTTGGCACGGGTCACTTGCCCAAGTTTCGCGATAATCTTTACCGCGATGCAGAAGATGATCTTTATATGGTGCCCACTGCCGAGGTGCCCTTGACCGGCTTGCACCTGGGCGAAATTTTAGAGGAGGATCAGCTGCCGCTTCATTACACCGCCTACACCGCCTGTTTTCGCAGGGAAAAGATGAGCGCTGGCAGGGATGTGCGCGGCATCAAGCGTGGGCATCAGTTTGACAAAGTGGAGATGTACACCTATTGTAAGCCGGAGCATTCCCGGGATGAGCATGAAAAGATGCTGAAGGATGCTGAAGAGACCGTCGCTGCCTTAGACTTGACCTATCGGGTTTTATTGCAATCCACCGGTGATTTGGGCTTCAGTGCCCACAAGACCTATGATATCGAGGTCTGGGCGCCGGGGTGCGGGGAATGGCTTGAGATCTCATCGATTTCCAATGATGGGGATTTCCAGGCCCGTCGGGCGGGCATCCGTTACCGTCCCAAAGAAGGGAAAAGCACACAATTTGTGCACACGCTCAATGGCTCCGGTTTAGGCATGCCGCGCACCTTGATTGCGGTTTTGGAAAACTACCAGCAAGCTGATGGGTCTGTGATGATCCCCGAGGTTCTCCACCCCCTGATGGGTGGCATTGAGGTTATCCGTCCAAATTAATGGCATTATGGGCTGAAATTCCCCTTTTGTTTATCGTTATCCTGGGAATGCTGATCGGGTTCTTTGGACTGTTTTTGGTATTCTTTCCAGGTCTGACGGTGATTTGGGTCTCGATCCTTTTATGGGGGATCACCACCTCCTTCAATTACAAAGTCGGTCCCTGGACCTTCACCTTGACGATCGCCACATTTATGGTCATCACCATGTTGATGGCGTTGGGGAATGTCCTGGATAATGTTTTGATGGCGGGTGGTGCCCGATCGAAGGGCGCCAGCTGGTGGGCAATAATCCTGAGCTTCGTGGGAATGATCGTAGGGAGCATTTTCCTATCCCCTCTGGGTGGATTAGCCGCAGCCCTATTGGTCTTGTTTGCACTGGAATTGGTTCGGATTAAGGACTACAAAGCCGCCATTCGTTCCACCTCCAGCATGGCACTTGGCTGCGGTTGGGCTGTTTTTGCCAGGTTGGTTATGGCAGGGATCATGATCCTGCTGTTCGTGATGTGGTATTTCTTGCTGTATTAAATGTGATAAATCGGTTGTATCTTGTGCTGTAATTATGGTTATGGTGCGAGGTCACCTAATTCAGGTATGCCGGGCACCAATTCGGCTGCTTTGCCTGAAAGGTGATTGGTGTTTGCCCAGTCGATCAGCGTCCCCTTTGGAGCCCCATCGTCAAGGATCACATCCACCTCAGTAATGGCAGCGTTATGATTTTCTGTGTTCATCAGGTCTTCCAGGTTGATATTCGGGCATAATCGGGGCAGGCTCAGGGTAAAGATTCCGCCGTGCCCGACAATTAAGGCATTTTGATGCGGGTAGGACTGACAAATCTCAAGGATTCCACCCTGGAA
>CAZWDG010000176.1:547-4400 GCA_964633075.1 uncultured Candidatus Brevefilum sp. | reverse complement strand
GATATTACCCAAAGCGACCGGAGATATAATCTTCTGTCAACTTCTTTTCAGGAAAGGTAAAGATCTTGGAGGTTTCCCCAAATTCAACCAGGTAACCGGCTTTTTCCTCATTCATATTTAGAAACGCTGTGAAATCTGAAGCCCGTGCCGCCTGCTGCATATTATGGGTGACGATGATGACGGTATATTCTTTTTTGAGTTCCTGAATGAGGTCTTCAATTTTTAGGGTTGAGATGGGATCCAAAGCAGAAGCCGGTTCATCCATCAACAACACTTCCGGAGCAATTGCCAAAGCGCGGGCGATGCAAAGGCGCTGCTGCTGTCCCCCCGAAAGCGCAAGTGCTGATTTGTTCAAAGTATCTTTGACCTCATCCCATAAAACCGCCTGGCGTAAGCTGCGTTCGACAATTTCAGTTAAAACAGCCATCGATTTCAAACCACGGGCTCGTGGACCATAGGCCACATTATCAAAGACGGATTTTAGGAAAGGGTTCGGACGCTGAAAGATCATCCCGACCGATTTTCGCAATTCAACGATATCCATTTCTGAAATGTCGTTTTTATCTTTATAAATCCTACCCTTAGTCGTCACATTTGGGATCAAGTCATTCATTCGATTGAAAGCACGTAAGAGCGTTGATTTGCCACATCCAGAGGGTCCAATAATCGAAGTAACCTGATTTCTTTTGATTTTTAAATTTATATCCTTTAATGCCAGAAACTCACCATAATAGACTTCCAAATCTTTGACGTGAAATTTATTTTGGTCTGAATCAGCCATAGGAGGATTAACTTCCAGTCAATCGCTTGATTAAACGGCGGGATAACAGATTGATGAATAGATTCAACAGGATGATCGTGATGATTAATATGGCCGCTGTGCCCATCGCCTTATCAAAAGCGCGGGTCTCAGAGGCAAGCATAAATACATGTAAGGCCATCGAACGTCCTGAATTCATAATGGATTCGGGTAAGTAATAACTCCCCCCTAAAGTGACCCAGAAGATGGCTGTTTCTGCAATGATGCGACCGACGCTTAAAACGATACCTGTCACAATACCTGGCAACGCGGATGGAATGACGACATTGGAGATCGTGTACCACTTGGTCGCACCCAGTGACAGGCTCCCCTCACGATAAGCGCGTGGCACAGTTAAAAGCGCTTCCTCACTGGCACGAATGATTGTGGGCAATACCAAAGCTGCCCCACTCAAAGAGGCGGACAGAAGAGAAAAACCTAACTTAAAATACAGCACAAATAGCGCAAAGCCAAATAATCCAAAAATAATCGAAGGAACGCCCGCCAGGATTTCCACACCTATTCGAGCTACGTGGACGAGCAGTGCAACCGCTTTACTCTCTCGAGATGCATCGCCAGCATATTCCACCAGGTAAATGGCTCCCCCCACACCGAGCGGGGTGGCAATGATGATCGTTAAAATCACCAAATAAAGCGTGGTCACAATCGTGGTCGACATACCTCCCTCTCCAGAAATACCCCCTGTTGGGCGCGTGGTCAGAAATTCCAGGTTAATCGCTGGAAAGCCCTGTGAGATGACGTATCCGACAATCCAAAAGACGGCAGCCAAAGCAGTCAATCCGCATAACCAGACCAGTGTATAACCAAAAATTTGGATCCTTTTCTGCCGCTTGAGGTTGCGCCTGTTCTTTGTTTGATGGAGTATCGATTCCCCTTCAGCAGTCATACTATCCCTCCCGCTTGGTTTTCAAGAAAAACCTTGCTGTACTGTTCACTAACATGATCATGAAGAACAATAGCAAGCCGGTGAAAAACAACGCGGAGCGATGTGCCCCTGCCGCATAGTTGATCTCTACCGCAATATTACCCGTCAATGTTCGGGCTGTGTTGAGAAATAATGTCAGGGGATTATCCGTAAGCGGTCTGGGCATGGCGATTGAGTTGCCAATCACCATGATCATCGCCATCGTCTCCCCTAATGCACGTCCAATGCCCAAAATAATCCCGGCGATAATACCTGAACGCGCTGCGGGGAGGATTACCCTTACAATTGTTTGCCAGTGGGTTCCGCCCAGTGCCAAAGAGCCTTCTTTATATTCTCGCGGAACTGCCCGGATGGCATCTTCAGCAATATTGGTCACTGTTGGGATGATCATCACTGCCAAAATAATCGACGCATTCAATAATCCAAATCCTGTATTGCGTGGAACGTCCAAATTCCGGATCAGGGGTGCCAAAACAACCATTCCAAATAAGCCAAAAACAACCGAAGGAATACCGGCTAATAACGCTACAGCTGGGCGGAGTATCTCATCAACAAAATTGGGGGCTACTTCCGCCAGCAATATAGCCGTTCCTAAGGATAGTGGCACCCCAATCAAAATGGCTCCAAAGGTGCTTAAAATCGATCCCAGCACCATAGGCAAAAGCCCAAATTGTGCCTGGTCTGTGCCAATGATCGATCCAGGACGCCAAATTGTGCCCAACAGCATTGAGTCCAGACCGATTTGTTCAATCGAAGGCCATGCCTCGATCATGGTGAAAAAGAAAATTAAAAACACAATCATGATGCAACTCAATGCGGTGCCTAAAAGGACATAGCGGACGGTGCTGTCCACAAATTGACGCTGTCTGGGGCTTTCTTCAAAATATTGCCCTATTTTTATCAGGGCAAACAGGATAAAGGCAGGGAGAACCAGATAACTCAATAAATATAAGCATCCCTGTCCCATCACCCGTAAGATGGAAGTAATCGGTACGGAAGCTTCACCAGCAAATATACTTGAGGCAACAGCAAAGAGGATCGTCGTGAAATAATAAATGACGAATAAGATCAATCCTGTCAATAAGATGGTTCTGGCCCAATTTTTATACTGCCACAATCCCTTGGCGATTAATCCTAATAAAATAGATACAAGGATGGCAGCTATACCATAAGGAAATTGAGACAAACTTAATACGCTGTTTGAATCAACCCTAAGCAAAGAGGGATTTATGATTAGGAACACCCCACCTGCCAATAAAGCTAGGGCAGCAAGTCCAACTGTGATAGAGAGTGTTTTCGTAATGATACTGACGAAAATCGGTTTTGGAGAGGTTGAGGGTTGAAAGTGAGCCATAAGTTTTGGCTATCCTGTTGAAGGCGTACCCTGCGAAGAGCGGCACGCCTTCAACCTTGATTAAATTTCCTGACAATTTTGTATACGAAAAGTTATCCTAAACATGATCCTATTTAACGGTGATGTAATCCTCAGCGACAATTGCCTGTCCTTTTTCACCTAAAATAAAATCGAGAAATGCTCTTGATAAATCATTTGGGTTACCATTCGTTAACATATTCAAGGGACGATAAATTGGATAAGTGCCATTCTTAACATTTTCCACAGAGGGTACCACACCATCGATGGATACAACCTGTATGGACTCATCCAAAAAGCCGAAAGAAAGATAACCCATGGCATTCGGTGTTGTAGAGACTGTCGTCCGGACCTGCCCATTTGATTGCTGGAGCAGAGCATCTTCCGAGATTTGTGCAGGTTCATCACCCGATTCCATAACAAGTTCTTCAAATGCTGCGCGTGTGCCAGAACCTTCTTCTCGAGAGACAACAATGATCTCTCCGTTGGGACCGCCTACTTCAGCATAATTTCTGATTTCACCAGAAAAAATCCCTTTGACTTGTTCAATCGAAAGGGAAGGTAATTCAAGCTCTAGATTCGTCACGACGGCAATCCCATCGTAGGCAATCACAAAGACCTGGAGGTCAGGAAATGTCTCAATTTCCGAACTCTTGATATCACGAGAGGCATTGCCAATGTCAACGCTGCCCTCACCCGCAGATGTGACGCCAACACTCGAACCGCCTCCTTGGAT
>CAZWDG010000176.1:0-537 GCA_964633075.1 uncultured Candidatus Brevefilum sp. | reverse complement strand
CAAAGCCTCAGCTAGCGGCTGAACAGTAGTTGAACCGGCTATCTGAATTTGGCCTGAGAGATTCTCCGAAACACCCTCCGACGAACCCAGATTCTCGGTTGGAGCAGTTCCTCCCCCTTCAAGGCTCAAATCGGGTTGACAGGCTGAAAACAGTACCGCTGAGAGGATAACGAGGATAGAGGCAATAAAACTATTACGACGCATTGTTTCTCCTTTTTAAGAATAGACTGTGATTTAATCCTACAATATCATCTTATCAAAACCCATTTAACGGGATTGCAACTGGAAATTAACGTCATGTCAAACTCGGGTTAAATCTAACTTTTGGGATAAACGACATACCCAGATTTCCACCCTCAATGGTCCTGGACGAGTTTTTGTAGAATCGTGAAAGGTCAAAAAGGGAATGAGCCTTAACTGGTGATCAACGGAAACGACGCTCACATAATCAAATGCACAGCCATTTTTTAAATGTAATGACTATGACCATTTTATTTAAGTCGTTTACTGATTATCTGATAGCGAGTAATTGCCTGA
>CAZWDG010000175.1:0-4405 GCA_964633075.1 uncultured Candidatus Brevefilum sp. | reverse complement strand
CCCGGATTATCGCAGCACGATCCCCTGTGATTTAGATTTATAGATTTTCAGAAAAAGACGCTATTTTACTGGGAAGGATTTCCTAATCAATGTCACTTTGTCAAGGCGCATGTGAAGCGACGAAGACCTATCCTTGTGACCTGTTTGGAACAGAGATTTTTAATTTTCTAATTGAGGAATTGCCAGGGGTTCATTGGCTGACCACTCAGGCGTAGTTCGAAATGAAGGTGGGGACCGGTAGATTTCCCGGTGCTACCCATGGCAGCAATTAATTGGCCTTTTTGGACATTTGTACCGCAGGGGAGAAGCGTGTTATCCAGTAAGTGCGCGTAAAAAGTCTGCCAGCCACTATCGTGATCGACCACAATCAAGTTGCCATAACCACGATCCGACCAGCCTGAATAAACGATCACGCCTGTGTCAGCGGCGTAGATCGGGCTGCCAAAATCGCCATCAAAGTCGAGACCGTTGTGTACTGGTGGGGTGTAATCATAACCCGAGAGCCAGGTGGCTGTCGTAGGCCAGGTGAAGGTACCTGTGCCGACATTACCATAGATGATGCCACCGCAAGCACCAGGCCCAAGATAGGCATTACCGGATGCCGGGTTATCCCGTGCGACAATCCAGGCGACGTCCGGACGGGTTCCCCCGGGGACGACCAGCATTTTGCCCGGTTCAATCCTGGGATTGGCGTAATCCCCAATGGTTTGTGGATCCAGCCCATTAAGGGGGTAATTGACAATCACGTCAGGATCCACCCCGTAAAATTCAGCAACGCCATTTAATCCTTCTCCTTCCGACCACATATGGTAAAGGCCATCCTCAGGTAAAATATAAAGCTCCAAGCCTGGCACCAAGCCATCGGGAGTGTCACCGATAATATAACGGTTGGACCACAATACGGTTTGCGGAGTAAGGCCGAATTTATCCGCGATGCCAAAGATTGTATCGCCTGTTTGAACAATGTAGGTGGTGACCTCATCCCGAGATTCCACACGGGGGTTTTCAATGTTTTCCATTTCGGATAGTCGGTAAACCCCGCTGGCCTTACCTTCTGTAGAAAAAATTGGCGTTGAGACAGTGTCAGGGAGTGGTTCGACGGTTGAGGTGGGCGTAATGATTGCTACGGGTGTTTCCACTGGACGTTTGACGATCAGTGATCCAATGCCCCAAACAATCAGCACCATCACGATAAAGATCAGGGTAAAGCCTCCGGTTCGTAAGAGGAGGGATTTGGTGTTCAAGTTGCTCTTTACTGGGTTTGTTGCCCCATTTGAGTCCGCATCAGGATTCTTTTCAAGATCATTAATGCGTTGTTCGTCCATAATTTTCTTAGAATTTGGTTCGTTTACCATTAAAAATACTCCAAAAGCATCATAGCATTAAAACGATTAAAGTCAACAACGCGTCAATAACTTGGATAGTGGATGTTGAATACCTTTTAGAAACGATCATTTTTCGGGAGGTGGAGGCTATGCATGCGTCGCCTCTACGAAATATTTATAATTATTTTATTTTCATAGGAGAAAATAAAGGGGGTTAAGATATCACCTTGTTTGATTTTCTATTAATAGACACTTTTTAGACAACAGGTTTTATGTAAGTTTTCGCCCAAATATTTGTTTTGATCTTTTACGAGATAGCCTTCAATATTGCTAGGTGGAACTGTTATTTCTTACCTAAAAATTTGGGTCTTCGTTATGGATCATTGATGTATCTATCAAAATCAAGAGTTACCCGATAAACGAAAAGGAAATAATAAAGAATAAGCGATAGGGCTCGATATTTGGCAATGTTTCGGGATGTTATGGCATATTTTGGGGCATCGTTGAAAAATAGGCCTCAATCAATGGGGTCAAGTCAACATCGGTGTGTTGGCTGAGTATGAACCAAAAATCTTCAGCCGTGGCAATCTGATAGCGATTTTGATGTACATAGTCCTTGATAAACCCAAAATAGACGTCATCGCCAAGTATATTGCGCAAATCATGCAGAAAAAGGGCGCCATTTCGGTAGACAATATCCCGATACTCAAAGAGGTCTCCGCCAAAGTAGATCGAGATATCTATTTTCCCGTAGGGATTGTGATAAGTAATGTAATTCTCCCAATACCAGTCGAGATGTTCTGAGTAATATCGTTCGTAAAAGACCCTCTCGGAATAGGTGGCAAATGCTTCATCCAACCAGGGTTCCATCGCCTGGTCGTTCCCCACCAGGCTAAAAAACCACTGATGCGCCATTTCATGGGCTGTATAAACGTGAATATTGGATTGAGGCGTGCCTGGGTAGAGGTTATAAAAATAAGGACTCAGGAAGATCAAGCCATCAAATTCCATCCCAATGTCGGAATTGAACTCAACAATAGATAGAATATCGCGCTCATATGGACCATATAATTCGGAATATAAGGTGAATGCTTCTACGGCAATATCCGCCACAACTTCACCAACGCTGGCATGTTCAGCCAGGGCATAAGAATAGATGTCTGTTTGTTCAACCTGTCTTTCAAAAATCACGAATTGGTCACTGATGGATAGGGTGAAGGTCCTGGCCAGTTTCAAAGCGTAATGGATCAAGCCATTTTCTTCTTGTGGAATAGCGGGTGCTGCGATTAAAAAGTTTTCCCGTCGATCAGTAAAAGAAAGGGTGACCTCATAATCAGCTGCTTCAAAGACGAGAAATTCGCCTACGAAAGCGCTGTTGACCAATTGCACATCATGGGCGATCCAACCCTTCTCTTCATCATAGGGCGGGATAAAAGGGAACCAGTACGACAGGTTGAGCTGTTTCCCTGAATGACTGAACACACCACCACGATCAGGCATATACAACTCGTATTTATGGATAAATTCGATCGTTTGACCAGGTAACAGCGGCTGGTCCAAAGGAATCACCATACGGTGGTAGTCCCAAGAATAATCTGTGACCTGGGTCCCCTCGCCTGTGGTGACGGACTTAGTATAAATCGCCTGGAAGATGGTCGGATAAATGATGAACAGGATGTTATCGAGGGGAACATCCGTTTTGTTGGTGTAAACAGAGCGACTGGTGGCTGTGACAAAGCGATTATAATAATCAATGGTCGCTTCAATGAAGTACTTGGTTTGTTCTCCATTAAGCGGCAAAGGCGTCGTGGTTGGTGTCGGTGTTGCGGTGGCGATTGGGGTTGCTGTTGATGTAACTTCTTCACTCGGAGGAGGGGTAGGCGTAGCGGTTGGGATTGGATTGGATGCAGGTGAGCAACCCATGAGCAGGCCCACGGCAATCAGAAGGATCAATGTTGTATGTTGGATGGTTATCTTCATTGTTAATTCCGATTATGCCTCTTGTTTATCGATTTTACCAGATATAAATCTGAATTGGATCGTTCAGTTTTGAGTCGATAGCAAATGAAAATGGTAAAAATTTCGGTTATTTCGTTTGATACCTAGGAGCGGTTGATCATTGTCCAAAAAACTAACAGGCTTGCGAGGTTTTATCTTTATTTGGGTTGGGCAGGTCTTTTCGATGATCGGATCCCAAATGACGCATTTTGCTATGAGCATTTGGGCGTGGGAAAAGACCGGACAAGCGACGCCGCTGGTCTTGGTTGGTTTTTTCTCCTTTACACCTTTGATCATTTTTTCGCCATTCGCAGGTGTGCTGGTTGACCGCTGGAACCGCAAACTCGTGATGGCTTTGAGTGATATCGGTGCAGGGATCGTTACGCTGACCATCTTTTTCTTGATGATTTCCGGAAAATTAGAGATCTGGCATTTATATATCACCGGCGTTGTCGGTGGGATATTTGGTGCCTTTCAGTGGCCGGCTTACTCTGCTGCAATCTCGTTGATCGTTTCAAAAGAACATTATGCTCGGACGAGTGGGATGATATCGATGGCAGAATCAGGGGTTGAAATATTAGCCCCTATCCTGGCAGGAATTCTGCTGCCCATGATTGGGTTTGTTGGGATCATTGCGATTGATCTGGTCACATTGGTGATGGCATTAAGCTTTTTACTGATGGTTTTCATCCCCGAACCACAACGAAAAACTGTAGCAGGAGTCTCGGGAAAATTTTTCAAAGAGTTGATCTATGGTTTTCGATACATCTTCGATCGACGCAGTCTATTGTATTTACAGTTGGTGTTCTTTGCTGGAAACTTTTTTTCTTTTGTCGCATTCTCCCTAGTGACACCAATGATCCTTGCTTCCACGAGAAGTAATCCGACTGTACTGGCTACGGTGCAGTCTGCTGGTGCAATTGGTGGTTTGGTTGGTGGTTTTATCCTGACGGCATGGGGTGGGCCTAAGACGAGGATCCATGGTGTTCTGGTGGGATGGATGATAAGTGGTGCTCTTGGATTAACATTAATCGGTCTGGGGCGGAGTTTACCTCTCTGGATAGTCGGTAACTTCTTTGTTA
>CAZWDG010000174.1:0-4449 GCA_964633075.1 uncultured Candidatus Brevefilum sp. | reverse complement strand
TATTTTCCATACTGGATTCAGATTAATTCCGTTAGAGAATTATTTAAAGGTTTTCCAATTTTAAAAATCGCAGGCTAAAGTCTGCACTCCAAAGAGACTCCAGAGTTTGACTCCCGAGATAGACCAAGATATTGGGAATATGGGTGGGAGAAAATGAAACTGGGGTTGATTTCGTGCTTAACATCCGTCAATCTTTCTTTTTCGACAATTTGCCAGGACGTTGTATAATTCAATATATCATTACTGGAGGTTTTATGGAAATTACTTGGCATGGACATTCTTGTTTTCGCATCGTTGAGCGCGGTATGGCCACGGTTGTCACCGATCCCTATGATCCAGAGGTAGTGGGACATGATCCGGGCAAGCTTCGGGCGGATATTGTGACGATCAGCTGTGATAAGCCCGAACACAATTACCTTAAGGCGATCCGGGGAACCGCTTTTGAGGTCACTGGACCAGGAGAATATGAGGTCGGTGGTGTGTTTGTCACTGGTGTGTTGATCAACGGCAGCAAGAAGAAGTCATCCTCAGAGGATGTCCGAAATACAGTGTATGTGATCGATTATAACGGTATGAAAATCGCCCATCTGGGTGAATTAAACAGCGTCCCCAACCAGACGGAGGTGGAGGGATTGGGAGAAGTCAATGTTGCGCTTGTTCCAGTAGGCGGCAAAACCAGCTTGAATGCCGCCAAGGCTGCAGAAGTGATCAGCTTGCTTGAGCCTAGCATCGTGATCCCGATGCATTACGGCATGAGTGGTTCAAAGATGCCGTTAGATCCGCTGCCGAAATTTCTAAAAGAGATGGGATTAACGGAAGTTGAAACGGAGGAATCCATTAAACTCACAAGTGTAAATGTGCTCCCCGAAGAGACCCGGGTGATGGTATTGGATTTGAGCCTATAGGATATTGGCGGGTTATCCAAGTGGAGAGAGACGGTGATGAATGTTAAAGTAATTATGTCCTGGGATATAATCCCGGGGCGTGAACAGGAATATTTCGAATTTGTGGTGCGCAGGTTTATGCCTGGTGTGCAAAAGCTTGGGATGACTTTAAGTGATGCCTGGGTGACGATTTATGGCGATCATCCCCAAATCCTGGTCGGTGCGGTTGTGCCCGGCAGAGATAAGGCTGAAAAAATCATCTCATCTGAGGAATGGCAGCGACTCAACAACCGGCTGCTGGATTTTGTACAAAATTACCAGTTAAAGATGGCACCACTGATGGGAGGGTTCCAGTTTTGACCTCATTTGTCCCCGCATTATTGGATTGGTATGACGGGAACGCCAGGGAATTACCCTGGCGTTCTATTCAATCCCCCTACCGGACCTGGGTTTCAGAAATCATGCTGCAGCAAACGCAAGTCGATACCGTTATCCCTTATTTCGAGAATTGGATGATACGATTTCCCGATATCTCATCGCTTGCCAGCGCGGATGAGCAAGATGTGCTGTCCCTTTGGGAAGGATTAGGCTATTACAGCCGGGCTCGCAATCTGCATCGGGCAGCCAAAATGGTGAGGGATGAGAGGAATGGGGAATTGCCTCAATTCCCCAAAGACCTGCAGAAATTGCCTGGAATAGGACCTTATTCCGCCGCAGCCGTTGCATCGATTGCTTTTGGGGTGGATGTGGCTGCCGTCGATGGGAATATTCGTCGTGTGCTTTCACGCCTGTTTGATATCCAGGAGCCCGACCGGAGCCGCGAAGGCGAAAAGAAACTTTGGGCTTTGGCGGAGTCACACCTGCCAAAAGGCAACGCTGGTGTGTATAACCAGGCGTTAATGGACCTGGGCGCCACCATTTGCACACCCAAAGACCCCGCCTGTGACTGCTGCCCCATTGAGCCACACTGCCTGGCAAAAGCATTAGGGGTTCAGGGTGAAAGGCCAGTCAGATTAGTGCGTAAGCAAGTGCCGCAACTTACGGTGACGGCGGCTGTGATCCGTCAGGATGGGCTGGTGCTCCTGGCGCAACGTCCAACGAGCGGTCTTCTAGGTGGATTGTGGGAATTCCCGGGTGGAACCCTGGAAGAGGGAGACCCGGATCTTCAAGCCTGTCTCAAGCGGGAAATCCAGGAAGAATTAAACGTGAATATTCATATTCGAGTCCCCTTTGGAACATATAAGCACGCTTACACGCATTTTAAGATCCAACTGCATGCCTTTTTATGTGATTTGACTGATGGCGAACACCCTCAGAATTTAGCCAGTGAAAATCTGGTGTGGGCACGCGTGTCAGAACTGTCCGGTTTTCCGATGGGCAAGGTGGACCGCCAAATTGCTGAACGGTTATCACGGGAGGGGATAGATGGAGGATTTTGAGGAAAAAAGAGCGCGGATGGTTGATTTCCAGATCGCCAGGCGCGGGATTAAGGATGTTAGGGTATTGAATGCCATGCGATCTGTGCCGCGCCACTTATTCTTACCGGAAGAGATACGTGATTATGCTTACGTCGACAGCCCCGTGAGGATCGGCTGCGGGCAAACCATGTCCCAACCTTATATTGTGGCCTTGATGACGGAATTATTGAAAGTGGAACCCCATCACAAGGTCCTGGATGTGGGGACAGGCTCTGGCTATCAGGCAGCGATCTTAAGCTTGCTGGCTGCTGAAGTTCACACGATTGAGCGTCACTCAGAGCTGGTAGATACGGCGCAAAAGCAACTTGATCGGTTGGGCTATGATAATGTCCATGTTCATGTGGGCGATGGCACCCTGGGCTTGGAAGCCTTTGCGCCCTATGATCGGATTATCGTGGGCGCAGCAGCCCCTTCAGCACCGGATCACCTGTTACAGCAACTGGCTGATGCTGGAAGGATGGTGATCCCGGTAGGAGGTCGCTTTTCTCAGCATTTGGAAATTTGGGATCGCAAGGGTGCGCGTTTTAAACAGACCTCAAGCATCCTGGTGGTGTTTGTGCCGTTGGTTGGTGAAGAAGGGTGGCAAAATGAGTGAATTCTTCGCCGATTCTGTCGGATGATAAATCAAACTGACACATTCTGCTATCAGTGCTGTCCCTGAAAAGGTCACTGCCGCCATCCAGCTTTGTTCCCTGCAATCCAAGGATGCTTTCATCGGATTTTATGACAGTGATGATATTTAGACCTCTGCCATTGGTAAGATAAGGGTCAGCTCTTTCGAGTTTTCAATCCATTTTATTATGGATTCTTCAGTGTGAATATTTGGTTTAAGAAATCATCAGGGATAAAAACTATCTCCATGTGATAAAGATTTTCCTGAGGTTGATTTTGTTATTAGCTATGCTGATATATTGAAATTCGATCGAAATCACACTATACTGTGTACAAATAATCAAGTTTTCGCAGGTGAGAGAAATCATTTCCCAGGAGGTTCAAATGAAGAAAGCTATTTCCTTTGGTGCGGCGATTTTGTTAATGATCTTGATAGGTGTATCCTGTCAAACAACTCCAAGCCTTGATCCTGATTTATTATCCACCCAGGTGGCTTTGTCTGTTCAGCAAACCAGACAGGCGATGGGTCAGGGACAACTCCCAGAACCACAATCCCCAGTGTCTCAACCCGAAGAAGAACAACCCGCAGAACCACTACCCGCAGAGGAACAACCCGTAGATGCGCCACCTGTGGAGGAACCACCCGCCGAAGAACCACCCGTAGAAGAACCACCCGTAGAAGAACCACCCGCCGAAGAACCACCCGCAGAAGAACAGCCACCAGCGAAGTTGTTTCAGAAAGTAACCACAGATCTGAAGGCGTTTCATTGCATGTCTGCTGATGGTCCAACGGAACTAAAAATTACAGTTGAAATGAGTGATGTAGGCCGGGGTGCTGCTTTATTCTGGCGTCTGCATGAGAAATCTTCAGATTATAAAATGGACTGGGAGATTGTGGATATGTTGCGGGTTGACAACAGTAAGCGCACTTATGTCTTTAAAGCAGATATGCCTGCGGGTACGCACAATTTCAGTTATCCTCCAGGAATGGGCGAGTCTTGGTTCGAGTTCCAGATTGTCTCTAACGATGCAGCAGATCGAACAGAGGTATTTGCTGATGTTACCTTCTTTCCCTGTCCATAATTGCGAGGTGGGATCGAAAAAACAGTTATTCTTGTGAAGGATTACCTTCACGTGATGTCAATGCGCTGGGTAAGAGAAAAATAACCATTGCCAAAACTGTAAAGCCCAGACCACCGATCAATCCAACAGGTGTAGGTCCCAGGAGTGAGCTGGGATTTCCCTGCACGAATAAAAGGCTGAGCGCAGCGATACCATTGATTGCGCTATGAGCGATCACCGCTGGCCAGAGGTTGTTGGCTTTGATGGTCACCCAACCGAAGAGGGCGCTTAAGACCAGGGTGAACCAAACCATTGCCAGAGGACCGAGGACCGGTGCACCGAAATAATCCGTGCCATAGTTGTACCCCATCAGGATAACGGGCCAATGCCACACGCCCCAGATCAGGCCGGTG
>CAZWDG010000173.1:0-4454 GCA_964633075.1 uncultured Candidatus Brevefilum sp. | reverse complement strand
GTATTGGCTGGCAAGGGTATGCCCAAAGGAACCCGAGCCATGCCCGATGATCAAGCGCAGATGGGGGTTCTCTTGGATCGCTTGAGCGATCTCATGGCCTATACGCCGGATAACCTTCGGTCGTGGCGTCATGGGACGCGATTTGTCCGTGATAAGCGAGCCGCCCAATTTCAGGAAGACCAGTTGGGATGTTTTCATCTGACCTCGCTCGTGGGTAATAAGGTCGTGATCGTGCGCACGGCACCCGCTTCGATGAGGGCTTGCTCAACTTTGCTGATTTTTTCCGGGGAGGCCAGGGCGATCATGTTTCCACCGCAGCCGCCGCCTGAGAGTTTGGCTCCAGCAGCGCCAGCCTCCCTGGCTGCCCGGATCAGGACGTCCAGCTTGGGGCTGCTGACATTGAGCTCTTCTAACAAGCGTTGATTTTTGTCCATCAGCCATCCCAAAAAATCCAAATCACCAGCGATCAGTGCTTCCTTAGCGTTTTGAACCACCTCACCGATCTGATGAAATATCGCCTCATAGGATTTTGGATCTGTGTCGTATAGCTCCCGAACCGCTGAAACGGATTCACGGGTCGGTCGCCCTTCGCCTGTATCAGCGATCACCCAGTGGCTGGGATTTTCAATAGAGAGAAATTCAATGGGATGATCTTTCCAAAAGTAGACCGGTTTCTGGTAAGCGATCACGTTGTTGTCGATCCCGGAGGGGGTGCCGTGATGGATCTTTTCCACCTCGTATGCCAGGGCGGAAATCTCGAGGGGGGGGAGCGGCGCCCCTAGGAAGGTGGTAAGGGCTCGAATGACGGCGACTGAGATGGCCGCGCTGGAACCCATCCCAGCTGAAATGGGAATAGTAGAGTTAACTTGCAGGGTGATTGCCGGGACGTGGGTTGGTTGGACAGCTTCTATGGCGAGATGTACCACTTTGGCCAGGGGATGGTCTTCCGCTAAGGCGTCGAGATCCATGTCGAGGGCAATATCCGGCGCCTGGATGTGCACCTGCCCCGAAAGGCCCTCAAGATTTGGGAGAATCCGTGCAGTTGCGTTGACTTTTGTGACCGGGATGGCAATGGCTGGTTGATCATAAACGACGGCATGTTCCCCAAACAAAATGACCTTGCCATGTGCTTTACCAAACACGATAGCCACGGGCTCTCCTTATCAGAGGAAATAAAGGATAGCGATCACAGTTACCCCCCAGGCGCCAACGGCAGCCAGCATGGGACGATCGGTCAGCACGATCTCTTCCGGCGCACCCCCGATATGCTTGATGCGGATCAGGTAAAGGTAGCGAAAGAGTCCGTAGATCACAAAGGGGATGGTCAGCATCATGGCGTAATTCCCCGTTGTGACTTCAGCCGCAAAAGTGTAGAGGCAATAGGTCATCAAGGTGGCGCTCAGGACAATGGTTAGAAGCTGGTCTAGAAGATCCAATGAATAGCCATCCAGGACACGCCGGTGAGAGCCAGCCTCCTTCGCAAGGAGCTGAATCTCCGCGCGGCGTTTGCCCAGGCTGATGAAAAGGGAGAGGAAAGTGGTGGCGACGAATAGCCAGGGAGAGAAACGCTTGGTGACGATAATAACCACGCCAGCGGCCACCCTTAGGACAAAACCGGCTGAAAGGATCATCACATCGATCAAAGGGACATGTTTCAGCCACAGGGAATAAGCCAGCATCAGGATGAAGTATGCACTCAGGATCAGCCCGAATGCAAGATCCAGGAGGAAGGCTGTTGGGAATATTAGCAGGCTGATGATCACCGCAGCGGTGATGGCGGTTTTTTTCGCAAGCTGACCCGATGCCAGTGGTCGCTTCTTTTTCTGTGGGTGGGCACGATCCGATTCGATGTCTGCCAAATCGTTGATGATGTAGACCAGGCTGGATGCCAGGCAAAACAGGATGAAGGCGGTGATGGTGATCAGGAGGGGTCGGAGTGCGGTTAATTGCCCGTCGAAGACCAGGGCGGCGAACACAAAAGCGTTCTTAGCCCATTGTTTGGGGCGCATGGTTTTGAGGATTAGGCGAAGTGATTTTAGCATAGGTCAATATTATCACAAATCACTGCCTTGTTGCTTTTTGTTCAATGAAGTGAAAATCAAGAAAAATGGGAAATCGGACAACTTCCGCCTGATAACATGATGAACCATATTTGGGGGTGTGTGAATTTAGGTATTAGAATTAGGTCATGAAAAAGCAACGCATTGACCTGCTGCTGGTGGAACGCAAGCTGGCCGAGAGCCGCAATCAAGCCCAGCGTCTGGTGATGGCCGGGGAGGTGTTTGTGGATGGGGAGATGGTGCATAAACCTTCAACCCTGGTTGCAGAAGCTGCGCGGATCGAGGTGGCACAGCGTCCCAAATACGTCTCGCGCGGCGGGTTGAAGCTGGAAGTAGCCATCGAAGCATTTGATGTGTCCGTTGAGGGGAAGATCTGTGCGGATGTAGGCGCTTCCACCGGCGGGTTTACAGACTGCCTGTTACAGCACGGCGCGGCGAAGGTCTACGCAGTGGATGTCGGTTACGGCTTGTTGCATTGGAAATTGCGACAGGACCCACGCGTGGTCTTGCTGGAGCGGACCAACGCCCGGCACCTTGACCAACTGCCAGAGACCGTCGACCTGGTGACGATTGATGCTTCCTTTATCTCGCTGGCTTTGCTCCTGCCAGCGGCCAAAGGCTGGTTTGAAGGGGAAAGTGGTCAGACGATTGCCCTGATCAAACCGCAGTTTGAGGCCGGTCGGAAAGCGGCTGCTCTGCATGCTGGCGTGATCAAGGATATTGGGGTGCATAAACAGGTATTACGGGAGACCTTAGCCAGTGCTGTGGGGTTGGGATTCTATCCAGCAGGGCTGATCCCATCCCCGATCCGGGGGCTGAAGGGCAATATCGAGTTTTTGGTGGATTTGCGATTGATGGAGCCTATTGTCCCACTAGATTTGGATACCCTGATCCGCCAGGCACTGTTGGAGGATCATGAGTAAAAGTTAGTGGGGAAAACAGCAGGGCTTTTCCATCAGGTTATGTTGATTGTCACATCGTAAGGAAATTGGGGTTGCCCTCCTCAGGATTAATCCCATAAATTTGACCTTGAAGTGAGAATCTTGAATTGCTCAGGATAATGTTCCTGTGGTGACTCGTGCTGGTATAATCTAGTGCGTACGCATAACCATCGGATATGTCTCAAGCTATACTTTCTCTGGCGATTTACAGGATAGCTGCATCCATGAAACGTGGACTTGATGACGAAAGAGGCTGATCGACAAAAAAACGGATTTATTGACACGCTATGATTGAAAATGTAAGGAATTTTTGTATTATTGCCCATGTGGATCACGGTAAATCGACCCTGGCAGACCGTATGCTCCAGCTGACCGGCACGATTGCCGACCGGGATATGACCGATCAGGTACTGGATACGATGGACCTGGAGCGGGAGAAGGGGGTGACGATCAAGGCTTCAGCCGTACGGATGTTTTATGATGCGGCTGATGGCATTAAGTATGAATTTAACCTGATCGATACACCCGGGCATGTGGATTTCAATTATGAAGTTAGCCGGGCCTTGGCAGCCTGCGAGGGCGCCTTGCTGGTCGTGGATGCCACTCAGGGGATTGAAGCCCAAACTTTAGCAAACCTCTACCTGGCTCTGGAAGCTAATTTGACGATTATTCCGGTAATTAATAAAATTGATCTGACTTCCGCCCAGCCGGATGAGGTCGCCGAGGAATTATCTCAACTCCTTGGGACACCTAAGGAGCAAATCATCAAAATCTCAGCCAAACAAGGCACCAATGTGGAAGGGGTTCTCCAGGCGATTGTGGACTTCATCCCGCCGCCGCAAGGTGAGGTCGACCGACCATTAGAGGCCTTGATCTTTGATTCGCATTATGATCCCTATAAGGGCGTTGTGGCCTATGTGCGCGTGTTTAATGGGAAGATCACCCGGGAAGATCAACTCTTGATGATGTCCACCCGGGCGAAGACCTCACCGGTGGAAATTGGGGTCTTTGCGCCGAATTTACAGCCCGTCTCGTCGATGGTGGCTGGTGATGTGGGCTATATCGCTACCGGTTTGAAAACGGTTTCGGAGTGTCGGGTGGGGGATACGATCACCTATGCCAAAGATGGCGTGGACAAACCCCTCCCTGGGTATAAGCTCGCCAAACCGATGGTTTTCGCCGGCGTGTATCCAACCGAGGGGGAGGACTATGCTGACCTGCGGGATGCCCTGGAAAAACTCCAGTTAAATGATGCTTCCCTGAGCTTTGAGCCGGAAACCTCTGAAGCCCTAAATTTTGGTTTTCGCTGCGGCTTTTTAGGCTTGTTCCACATGGAGATCATCCAGGAACGGCTTGAGCGCGAATATGATATGGACATGGTTTTCACCGCCCCAACGGTTGAATATCGCATTCAGCTGCTTAATGGGGAGTCATTGACCATCTCCTCCCCGGC
>CAZWDG010000172.1:0-4463 GCA_964633075.1 uncultured Candidatus Brevefilum sp. | reverse complement strand
GTCAAAGGCGCTGGGGATATCCTGATACATCCGCATGCTGTTGCCGGTGCCAGTGCTCAGCTCTTGCTGCGTTATTTTATCGAAGATGCTCGTAATCTCCCCATAGTCATTAAAGGTTACCCGCATCAGGCTATTTTCAAGTCGATTTTTTTCTGCAATAATCGTGTTATCCGGCGGATTCGGCCTTCCGGGCTTAAAAGACATCCAGCCGCAAGACGGCAGACGCACTTCAGCATAATTTTGATCCCCAGTTTTTTGAGTGGGAGCAGCCTTCCCCTCTGCGGAGGTCAAGCCCGCCATCCCATCCGGCAATTCAATCAAGGCAGTTCTTTCCCAGGAAAGGGAGTTGAATAAGGTCAATCCCTGTCCTTCTTCTATCAGTGTTTTTGCCGCATCTTCAGTTATCCCCGTTGCGGTTTCAATCACACTCGATAACTGCGCTTCGGCTTCCTCGTAGACCCGCTGTATTGAAGATCCTGGCAGGATATCATGAAACTGGTTAAGCAGCAGCTTCTTCCAGGCGCGATCCCAATTTGTGTAGGGTAACTGGTACCCCCCCAAGACCATCGCCGCCGCAGCCCACATTTCCGCTTCTCTCAACGTAAACTCGCAGTAGCGATTAAGGGCTTTGGTACGTGCCTGCGAAGTATAGGTGCCGCGATGCGCCTGAAAATACAATTCACCTACATAGCGAGCCGCCGGCCAACCGACCTCAGCCTGTTCACGGAAAAAGGTCATCGGTTCTGCAATTCTGAATTTCGGCACACCCTCGAGATTCTCCTGGCGCAGGGCATATTCCAGATGCTCGCGGGTCGGTCCCCCGCCGCCATCCCCCCAACCAAAGGGAAACAGCCGGGTGCTGAAGCCATCCTTCTGCACGCGCTCCTTCCAGCGCTGGATCAAAGCAGAGGGTTTGGTTTCACCATTGTAATCATTATGGAAGTGGGCAAAGACCTCCGAGCCATCAATTCCCTCCCAGATGAAGGTATTGAAGGGGAATGGGGCTCCGCCGTGATACGCCCAGAAGATCTTCTGGGTGGAAAAGTACTTGACCCCACAGCCACGCATGATCTGCGGCAAGGCACCCGAGTAACCAAACACATCCGGCAGCCACAGCAGCTCACTCTCCAGGCCAAATTCCTCCCGATAAAACCGTTTCCCATGGATCAATTGGCGAATCAAGCTTTCACCGCTCGTCAGGTTGGTATCCGGCTCCACCCAGGCGGCACCATCCGGAATCCATTGCCCTCGAGCGACAGCCGCCAGGATTTTTTGGTAAAGATCAGGATATTTTTCCCTGACCATCACATACAATTGCGGCTGACTCTGCAAGAATTTGTACTCGGGATAGCGGTCCATCAAGGCCAGCTGGGTGCTGAAGGTGCGCACGCATTTACGTTCGGTCTCCGCCAGTGGCCAGAGCCAGGCCACATCGATGTGCGCATGGCCAAAGCCGATCATTTCCGGTGTGGTGTCGCCGTTTTTCTTCTGAAGTAAAGGCTTCAATCGCTCTCGGGCAGCCTGCAGACTGGCCAGCATCTCCTCCTGGGGGGCTTCGAAATCAGCGATAAGCGTAAAATCCTTCAAGCCCTCATCAATTTCCATTACTCGCAGCGACTCTTCATCAATATTTTCGCGCACTTCCCACAGGGTTTCCACATCCATTGCCAGTTGAAAAGCGACCTCCTGCCAGATCCCGAAATGGCTTTCACCCACCGTACGCTGGGTTTCTGGCGGCTCAGGGACTGTCTCCCGATCGGGAGGGGTGGGACCGGAACGCCATTCCTGTGGGCCGTGCCCGGCATAGGCTTCGAGGACGATGGTATAGGTCTCACAGCCACAGGCAGAATCGGTCAGGATGATTGCCTTGTGAAATTCATCGACGGCACCTGCGTAATCGCCATTGACATAGACCGCCGATTCCGCACCAACATCCATCATCACCGCCACCATCTGGCCTTCTAATGCGGCTGGCAGGGTCACTTCACCCTTAAACCAGCCATAAGCCCATTTCGAGCCCCAGAGCCTCCCCGGAGCGATGGGTTGGAAGGATAGCTTTCCCAGCGCGTCAGCCAGCCGGAACTGTTCGAAGGTAAAGGCTGCATCAACTGGGACAGGTCCCAACGCTCGGTAAAGATGGTTGGAGAGTTCATGACGCCAGGCCATGATCCGGTGTTTCCATTCTAAGGTGAGAGACATAAGATCTCCTTTTCAAAATTCAATCAGGTCAAAAAAACCCTGGGGATAAAAAACCACATACCATTATTTTAATCGAGAAAATCCAGCAAAAAGGATGAACCATACCCAATCTACTATTCATTCCTATCTGACCCCATATAAGAAATCTCCAATAATCGTGGCTTTTATAAATTATGGTGCGTTTCAGTTAATCAGTATGCTGACACTATTCGTTATAATTAGGGATGCCAAACAAAAAGTGAAAGCAGACCCATGCCCAAATTTATTCCTGGTCTTAAACTCAGTCAATTCTTCTTCGAAGAAGCCATCCAACCCTTGTTGACTGCGCATTTCCCTCAACTGCCGTATTCTGCCGCCCGCCTGGAATGGGGATCGGATGTGATCGGTTTCGATACCGCCATGTCCATGGACCATGGTTGGGGGCCTAAAATGACGCTCTTTCTCACAGAAGAGGATTATCTTGCCAGTCGCGAGTGCTTATGGGATTTCTTTGCCAACCACCTTCCCTTTACCATCCATGGATTTCCCACCCATTTTGGTGAGCCCCTCTCTGATGGCGGCAGGATGTCATTAAAAGAAGACTATCCTATTCATCACATGATCACGATCACCACCCCGCAGAAATTTTTTATGAACTACCTGGGCGTGGACATCACCCAGTCACTCTTTCCGAAAATCTGGCTCTCCCTCCCCCAACAACACCTTTGCACCCTTCGGGCAGGACAGATTTATTTTGATGGGCTGGGAACGCTTGTTGAAGTTCGGGGGCGATTTGAATGGTATCCCCACGATCTGTGGTTGTACCTTTTGGCCAGCCAGTGGCAGCGGATTGACCAGGAGGCACCCTTTATGGGACGGACCAGCAGCCTTGGTGATGAAATCGGATCCCGCTTGATCGCCGCCCGGCTGGTGCGAGACAGTATGCGCCTTGCTTTCCTGCTTGAGCGCGTGTATGCCCCTTACAGTAAATGGTTGGGGACGGCATTTAATCAATTGAATACCGCCAATGAAATGACACCGCTGCTTCAATCCATTCTTGACAGTCAGGATTGGAAGGGTAGAGAAACCTTGTTGATACAAGTCTTCACACTGCTCGGAGAAGCCCAAAATGCGCTGAGTATCACGCCCTTCATCCACCCAGAAAGTGATTATTTTCATCAACGCCCCTTCCTGGTACCGCCAGCTTCCCAATTCGTAAATGCCTTACGATCACAGATCAAAGATCCAATGGTATCCGCCCTACCGCCGCATATTGGTGGGGTGGATCAGATTTCGGATAATACCGATATTCTGGATAATCTTGAGCATTGTATGAGATTGCGTCATTTGTTTGCAGAACCTGGTCCTTAGGGCACCCTCCTCTTAAAAATTCACCTTCTGCAAGGAAGATGCGCCTCACAGAAGGTGACAACTTGTTATTAGTTGCGATCCTACGAATTAATCTCGTCCCTCAATCCCCAAATACGGTGCCCACATGACGGGCTGCTGTAATCCAGGGGTGATCCAAAGGAACTGACTTTTGCTGACCCGCAACTTCTTCCAGGGGGACACTAACCGCCCTTCCCCCTTGAAAAGCCACCATCTTGCCAAATACCCCATTCTCCACCAGTTCCGCTGCCTGTGTGCCAAGATAGGTCGCCAGCGTCCGATCGGCTGCCGATGGTGCGCCGCCGCGTAAAAGATAACCCAGGATAGTGATCCGGCTGGCAATGCCTGTAGTTTCCTCCAACCGATTAGCAAGCAGCAACGTTTGACCCGAATATTTTCTTTTCAACGCCATCATCTGATCTTTTTTGTCTTCCAAAGTGCCGGCATCTTGTGCCTGGCGATTGAACCTGAGCGAACGTTCAAAAAAAGCGACCAGCTCAGAGGAAGTCGCCCCCTCTGCAACGGCCACAATGCTGAACATTTTCCCAGCCTTACTCCGATTCAAAATCGCCTGCGAGATTTTAGCGATATCATACGGGATTTCAGGGATCAAGATCACGTCCGATCCAGACGCAACACCTGAGCTGAGCGTCAACCACCCCACCTTGCTCCCCATGATCTCCACAATAATAATCCGATGGTTGCTGTTGGCAGTGCTGTGGAGTCTGTCAATCGCCTCGGTAGCAATGGATTGAGCGGTGTCAAATCCGATGGTGACATCCGTCTTGGCGACATTATTATCAGCTGATTTTGGCAAGGTCAATACGTTCATTCCTGCTTCAGCCAGCCGCCAGGCTGCATCCTGTGTCTCCTGCCCACCGATGCATACCAGGGCG
>CAZWDG010000171.1:0-4482 GCA_964633075.1 uncultured Candidatus Brevefilum sp. | reverse complement strand
AAGGATAGTCCCTATACGTTCGTATCATTAACATATGAAATGCCCGAATTGTGAATATGAAAATCCATCGGATAATCGTTTTTGCGGGAGATGTGGCAGCCTAATTTCGAAAACTTGTCCTGCTTGTGGTACCCCTAATCCTCTCACCTATGATTATTGTGGGAATTGTGGGAAGGCATTTGAAGAGGGATCTAATCGGTATGGACGTCAGGAACCATCGGCAACTTACTCATATTTCCCAGCGTCAAGTTCTGCTTATGTGGTTAAACCATCAACGGAAGATCAAGTAGAAAAAGCCAATTCCTTGAGCATGTTACGGGGAGAGCGTCGCGTTGCGACGGTGATCGTCGCGGATGTTAAAAAATCGACAGATTTACTCAGCGCAGTGGGTTCAGAAACCTGGGTTGACCTGATGAGAAAACTTCTCCAGGTGATGGAAGCACAAATTTATCGTTTTGGGGGACAAGTTGATCAATTCAGGGGGGATGGTTTAGTAGCGTTCTTCGGTGCTCGGAATGCGCATGAGGATGACCCGGAGAGAGCAGTCTTGGCAGCTTTAGCCATGCAAGGGGGTTTTGAGCGTTATAAACACGAATTTGAACCCATTAGCTCCCAAGAATTAAAATTACGCGTCGGGATCAACACGGATGAATTGATCGTCGCCCAAGTAGGTACCAAGGGTCTCCATAGAGAAGAGACAGCGATGGGAGAGGCTATCGCACTCGCGGCAAGATTAGAAACTGCAGCTGAACCAGGAACTGTCCTGGTCAGTGAAACCACTTATCACCTGGTCCAAGGACAATTTCATTGGATTGACCTCGGCGAAATAACACTTAAAGGGATATCTGAACCGGTACATGTCTATCGTCCACTTACTTTGCGCTCTGATGAAGAATTATTGAAAGAGATGCAAACATACATACATTCCGCACCGCTTATCGGTAGATATGATGAGTACAATCTTCTTCGTCAGAAGGTCGATAATGTCATTACGGGTCGGGGAGAGTTTGTACTCATCACGGGGGAACGCGGATTAGGGAAATCATTTTTAGTCAAGCAAGTGCATCAAGATCTTGTGCTTCGAAAACAAGTTTTAGGATCATTTTCAGAGATTAACAAAACCATGAATGGAAGCCAAAAAAAGGAAAGGGGTAAAGTGCTTTGGCTGCAGGGGTGGTGCAACTCTTACGAACAACCATCCCCGTTCTTTATGTGGCGAATATTGCTAAAATCTTGGTTAGGAGTGGACCCTGACGAGGAGGAGACAGAAATTCTCCAAAAATTAACGGAATATTGTTCAGATCTTTGGCCAGAAAAATTTGGTGAATATCTCCCGGTTTTTGCTTCCTTTCTTTCTGTCTCAAATCAAGAACTCGATAACCAGTTAGATTTATTAGATGCCCAAGGTTATCAGGGAAAATTGTTCAATTCAATCAGGGAATGGTTAAGTGTTCTTAGTTCGAAAGTGCCACTTATCATATTCTTAGGAAGTGTGCAATGGGCAAATGTGGGATCGATTGATCTATTGAGAGAAGTGATCTCGCTCTCAGAAGATCATCCGATTTTATGGTTCATCGTCTATAGACCGGATCGTCTTTCCCAGGTTTGGCATTTTCAGCACTATCTGGAGACGGAATTTCCCCATCGAGTGACTTTAATTACATTGACTCCATTTACTCAAGAAGAGAGTCAGGCATTAATTGAATATATTCTTCAACCTAACAAACTTGATCAAAATACATTAGAAATTATTGTTAATCGAACGGAAGGCAATCCGTTTTTTATCCGTGAACTGGTAAGCAGTCTTAATAGCGAGGGGCAGTTGGTGAGGGATGAGGAATCCAACACATGGCATCTGGCCAGCAGAATCACTGCAGCCGATTTGCCTGAAAGTTTACATTCCCTGTTTTTATCGCGCATCGACAAATTAACACAACCCGATCGCTTAGTGCTGCAAATCGCATCCGTCGTAGGCTTTATTTTTTGGCAAGCGGTGATTGAGCGGATTGCGCCAGATGAGATTAATGTGACTGAAAGCCTGATTAACTTACAAAAAGTCGATCTGATTGAAGAACGAGGATCGTATTTAGATTTAGGTGTCGTCTATAATTTTAAATCCACACTGATCAAAGATGTGACTTATGAAAGCATTTTATCCAGCCAGAGAAAAGAATTACATGCTGAAATAGGAAAATTTTTACAAGATTATGAACAAAACCCGGATATTAGTGCCGAATTACTCGCTCATCATTTCCAAATGGCTGGGGATTTACGTTTGGAGCTTTTTTATCGCATTTTAGCTGCTGAGCAAGCCAATAATTATTTTGTTAACCAGGAATCTTACCAGGAATTTACACGGGCACTAGAAATCCTTGATCAAATCGAGGAAGAATCCGATAAAAATTCAACACTAGCAATATTAACGCAAAGATTTGAGTTGATTAAAGGCCGGATAGAAGTTCTGTACCACCTCGGAAGGGTTGTCGATGCACAAAATGAATCTCGGAGGTTATTGGAAATCGCTGAAAAGATTGAAAATGATCCGATTTGGCGAATTGATGCGCTGTTAATGCAGCCTGGTGTTAATTACGCCACAAATCAAGAGATGCTTCAGGAGGGCATTCCTCAGGCAGAAGAAGCATTACACTTATCCAGAGAGATTGGGGATCCCTATCGAGAGATGTTAAGTTTGGCGGCAGTTGCCGGTCACCGCTTTTTAAAGAATGATCCAGAATGGCTGAAATTTGGACAGGAAGCCTTTAATATTGCCGAACAATTAAACGATAAAAAGACACAAGTTGAATTGCTGCTTGGTCTGGCTGGTGCGTATGGCATGGATAAGCTCGACATGGGGTTAAAATTCGTCAAGCAAGCCCATCCGATCGCCAGTGAAATAAATTATAAGGGAGCTCAGGTTGATTTACTTTACTGGATGGGCACAGAATTTGAACGGAAGGGAGATTATTATACGCTCCTTAAGGATTTTGAGGAGCGACGTCTTCAATTAACAAAAGATTTGGGCTGGCGTTTGGCTGAGGCACGATCTTTAATGTTTGTTGGTCAAATTCAAGGCATTTACCTTGGCGATTACCAGGCTGCCTTACCAAACCTTAAACAATCGGAAAAATTATGGGAGGGTAGTGACCAAAAATTATTTGTTTATTTTAGAGAAGCACAAATTTACGCATATTTAGGGATATTTGATGACGCAAAACGTTATTTAAATCTGGCAAAGCCTTTATCCGATCGATTTGTGCACAGCCTGGCACGCGTTGGATTTGAGTTAGTCAGTGGTATCTTGCACTTGGAAATTGGCAAGCTTGATCATCTGATGCGTGTTTTAGAACACTCCAAAGAAGTCCTGCATGTTGTCGAGGAAGAAAACCTTGTATCTCGGCAATACCGGATGGCAGCAGCCTGCAAGGCAGCCCAAGCACAACTGAGGATTGCGAAGATATTCCAGGAATCAAATGATAATGGGGGGTATGAATATTATAAATTAAAAGCATTGGAATCATCTGGATTAGCGCTGACCACGTTTGAAGATTTTGGTTTTACGCAGATTGTTGAATGCGTCAGTGAAGAAATTCTGTATTACCATGGATTAGCACTGAAAGAAAATAATCACATCGATGACGCTGAAGTATATATTCGAAAAGCCCACGCCGAGGTTATGCGTAAATTCAAGCTGATCCCAGAAGGCTCACATTACCGAAAAACCTTTATGGAGATTAAACTCCACGAATTGATCCTAAACGAAGGTAAAAAGTTCCAATAAATCGTGTAGTCATCATTCCTGAGAAGATAAGAAGAAGCAATCAACGATGCCACTAAACGTAAAGGAAAAAGATTTTCGTTGGAATTTTACTGTTAACTTGGTGGATGGTGCCTTATATTGGTTTGGTGCTAGTTTTGTCTCCGCTTCGACCATCCTGCCGCTTTTTATCAGTAAATTAACCACATCGCTCTGGCCGATTGGCCTGCTGAGTGTGATTACTTCCGCAGGTTGGTTTCTTCCACAATTATTTTCAGCCAGAATCACGGAACGGCACACCAAGATGAAAACCATTGTTGTGGGGTGGGGGTTGTTTTTGGAACGGTTACCAGTTTGGGGGATGGTTCTTAGCGCATTTATTGCTCGGAGATCACCTCAGGTGGCATTGGTCGTGTTTCTAGGCTGTTTAGTCTGGTATTCATTTGGCGCTGGGGCAATTGCACCTTCGTGGATGGCGTTACTCGCAAAAATTTTTGTTCCGGAAAAGAGGGGGTCTTTTTTGGGCACCACGACATTTATTGGGGCGGGTATGGGAGCTCTTGGCTCAGGTGTTAGCGCTTGGTTATTGGAAACATATAAATTTCCCAATTCTTTTATCGTCCTGTTCTTAATCGCTGCGTTTTTTATGTCTCTCAGTTGGATATTCTTAGGACTCACACGCGAACCCTCAGGTAAAACGGATACGCTTGACCAGGATGCGACCACAT
>CAZWDG010000170.1:0-4528 GCA_964633075.1 uncultured Candidatus Brevefilum sp. | reverse complement strand
ACAAAATGCTTCGATAAGGCCTACATCCCCCCAAAGTGCCAGTTATCAACGTCACAGGCGCCAAAAATTCTGGCAGATTCTGGCACCCGTGATTTTCAGCGGCCTTTTGGTTCTGGCGGTGGTGGTTTTGATGATCCTTTCCATCACCGGGGTAAAGACAGGCATCGCTGTATCCCAATGGGCAGATACATCTCTGATTTGGATGCTGCTGCCTGTGATATTTTTGGCGATAATCATGTCGTTAATTTTATTTGTCATGATTTATGGTCTTGCGCGATTATTGCGCATCCTGCCCAGTTACACAGGCTTGATCCAGGGTTATGTAAGACGATATGCAACAGTGATCGGACAGGGATCACAGAAAGTCCTGACACCAATCATCAAGATGAAGAGCTATCGTGCAGGTATGAGTGCGGTCTTTTCATCGCTCTTCAGGCGTTCTGGTAAATAACACGTTTTTTGTGGTTTTTTCAGTGTAATATTTGTGGATTGCGGCTTTCAAGACTTAATCTTGCAGCCGATTAGAATAATGATTAACAACGGGAGTTAGATTATGGATAAAGATATGAAGACAAAAACCCTGATCTCTGGCTTGGTTATTGGGGCATTGGCGGGGGTTGTATCTGCTTATTTACTCATCAAACGGGCAGAAAGTGAAGAAACGAACCCTAAACTATCAGCTGGAGAAGGTGTTCAGGTTGGATTGGGATTGTTGGGCTTGATGCGTTTGATTGCTGGGCTTGGCAAAGAGTAATTTTCACGGGAAAATAGGCAAACGCATTGTTTGAGATTGTTTTTCTGGGCACATCAGCCTCGGCGCCTTCCGTGCACCGGGGTTTATCTTCGTTATTGGTTCAACATGAAGAATACCGGTTCCTGATTGATTGTGGTGAAGGCACCCAGCGTCAAATTCTCCGGGCTGGTGTGGGTTTTAAGCGCTTAAACCAGATTTTGCTGACGCATGGACATCTGGACCATATCCTAGGTTTAGGGGGGCTGGTATCCACTTTTCTGCGCTGGGAAGTGATGGAGCAGATCGAGGTTTTTGGAACGCAACACACGCTGGATCGTGTTCACGATCTGATCTTTGGGGTTGTGCTGCGTGGGTTCCAGGGAAAACCGCCTGTGATTTTGCATGAGATCCAACCCAGCACCTTTTTCGAGACAGATCGTTTTACCATCACGGCTTTTCCGGTCGATCATCGCGGGTCCCATTCATTGGGCTTCCGATTTGAAGAGCATAGCCGACGGCCTTTTTTGCCTGAAAAGGCTGAGGCGTTGAATATCCCACAAGGCCCCTGGCGGCGTGACCTGGTGGCAGGGAAACGCGTGGTCTTACCCGATGGCAGGCGCATCAAACCCGACCAGGTGTTGGGAGAACCTCGCCAGGGGATAACGCTGGTTGTGGTTGGGGATACGGGTAGCCCTGAGAAACTTTTACCTTATGTGAGGGCAGCAGACGCCCTGGTGATCGAGGCTACTTATATTCAAGCTGAGGCTGACCTGGCTGAACGTTTTGACCATCTGACCGCCCAACAAGCTGCCACCCTAGCAAAGGAAGCTGGTGTCGGACAACTTTTCCTGACGCACCTCTCACGGCGTTATCGCGAACGCGATGTCATGGATGAAGCCAGCCCGATCTTCCCTGCAGTCCATGTCGCCCGTGATTTTGATACCTTTCAGATCAGGCGAGAGTCCGATTGAAGGCATTCAATTCAATAGTGGAGTCAAAAATGGCAAACAGCAATTTTCTTACACGTCTAGCAAAGGGGGAAGTGTTGATTTCAGATGGCGCCACAGGGACAAACCTGCAAAGGATGGGGTTGCCCACAGGAGCAGCCGCAGAGCTTTGGGTTTTGGAGAATCCCCCAGCCGTCCGTAGCTTGCATCAAGCCTTCATCGATGCTGGAGCAGATATTTTGCTGACCTGTACCTTTGGTGGGACTCGCTTACGGCTGGCTGCTTCAGGCTTAGCGGATCAAATGGAGGTGATTAACCGGGAGGCGGTCGCCATTGCCAGGGAAGCCGTTGGGGAAAGGAATATCTTGATTGCCGGGTCGATTGGACCTACCGGACACATGCTGGCCCCCTTAGGAATGACGACGCCCGAAGAAGCTGAGGCGGATTTTGCAGCCCAGGCGGCGTTGCTTTGTGCAGGGGGTGTGGACCTGATCGTTATTGAGACACAGTTTGACTTAAATGAAGCCAGCGCTGCGATCAGAGGGGTGAGGGCTGTGGACTCAAAAATCCCCCTGGTCTGTTCCTTCAGCTATGATCGAGGCACCCGAACCATGATGGGTGTCAAACCACAGGGGATGGCTGATGCGATCAGCCCCCTTGGGGTGGATGTGTTGGGGATCAATTGCGGGCGGGGATTGGCGGAAAACCTCGAAGCCCTGAAGCAATTGCGACAGGTCACGGATCAGCCTATCTGGTTCAAGCCTAACGCAGGCATGCCGGAAATGGATGAGGATGGTAAACCCACTTATTCTGTCGGACCGAAGGAGATGGGGGCTTTGGTCACCGCCTGGATGGAAGCAGGCGCACAGATCGTTGGTGGGTGTTGTGGGACGAGCCCGGCGCATCTGGCGGAAATTGCGGCGGCAGTGCAGACATTAACAATCGTTTGATCTGTGAATGACGGATCCCATTTTCATATAAGGCAAGAAACTCAAAGCATTCATTGGTGATATCTTATGCAATGTTCCTCAAAGATCGTCGAGCGAAGATCTTCTCAGAGTTCCCATCAAAGGTCATGATTTTTTAAATTAAACCTATCGTCATTTCGGCGTCCGAGAATGTCTGGTCTGGATGTGTCTGGGGAAGTGTCCATCGGGTGCCATTAAGGAAATGTGATTGATAAAGAATAGGTATTTACGGCCTAAAGGCCTCACTCCAAAAGACGATGATACATTGTGGCGTGAGGGCTCTATCCTGAGCTAGAAAGGTGTGAGGATTACCCCGTCAAATTAATATTAATTTAGTTGTCTTCAAGAGAAGTATCTTTCAAGTCGGTTTTTTTTGTATTAGTGTAATGTTAGATAAATCAGGAACTATCGGCCTAAAGGCCTTACTCCAAAAACGCACTCCAAAAACGCATTCCAAAAACGCACTTAAAAACGAAGATTATACTTGATGCCATTCCAATTTAATTCTCTGGTATCTTGTGATTCTATAAAATGGGTTTTATAATTAAATAAACGTTTGAATTAAAGGTTTAAGATCATGTCTGATCAATTTCTCAAGAAAAAACAACTCCTGGGGGTATTTTACGGGCTTATTGCGGGTGTGGCATTTGCGTTTACCGCCTGGGGCATCGACGGGATTGCCCTGGCTCAAGCGCATGCTTCCTATCCATTTATAAAATTTCTTCCCGGGCTGATCCTGTGTACATTACTTGGTACCCTGGTTGGCTGGATGAGCATCCGCATCGGTAAAGGTTTGGTCACGATCGTGATCTGGTTTATCTTTGCCTTTGTTTTGGTTTGGTCGATCATTTGGTTGCCTTTTAAATTAACACCCACACTTTTAAAATTTCTACAGCCAATTTTGGTGGATTGGATTGAGTTTCCCATGATCGCCAATGTTGATCAGTTTCGTATCGTGGGGATGATTGTCATCGCCCTGCCCACGATCATTTGTGGTTTGCTCGAACCGAACATTGTGGAGATGGTGCTGATGTCTTCGCACAAAGGTGCATTTCTCACAATTGTCCTGGTATGTGGTTTATTGATGAGCCTCGCCGGTTCTGCTGGTGATGAGATTGTTGCAAAACTTCTTAGGGAACCGATCCAAGTGCTTGATAATTTGTTTCAATTTGCGATAGAAAATCAGGGCAAAGAAGTCGATATTAAGTTGGCGCGGCGCATGCACTATAGTACCGTAAGGGATTTAGAGGAGATCTTGCCAAGGTCGAGGCGATTGACTTTAATCGCCTTTGATGAGAACTTGGCTCAAATGAACATCCTGGTTAATTTTGATGGGATATGGGTGAAATGCACTACGATTTATTCTCAACCCACCATGTGCGAGCACGTATTGCAGGCACCCGTTTATTATCTCTCCCGGTCACTGTCTCCCCAGCAGAATACTTGAGATAATTGGTATATTCGTTTTGACAGAATCAGTAGTACAATATAGTGCATTAAACCTTTGAAGAAAGATTGCTTTGATTTAGTTGGTATTTTGTCTATTTTTTTGTAACAAAATCTCCAATGGCTTGACGGTAATCTATGAGGACAGATAAATGGCAAATCAGTTATTGGATGTGAAGGGGTTAGAGACACAATTTAAGACACCTGAAGGGATTATTCACGCAGTTAACGGCGTTTCGTTTACTTTAGATGAAGGCGAGACTTTGGGGGTAGTTGGCGAAAGTGGATGTGGTAAAAGTGTCACCATGCTCTCCTGCCTAAAGCTTGTCCCGATGCCCCCCGGGAGGATTGTTGCGGGTGAAGCCAATTTCAAAGGGGACGATATGCTGGCGATGGACAACGATGAAATCCGCAAGGTGCGAGGCGCTCAGATC
>CAZWDG010000169.1:0-4540 GCA_964633075.1 uncultured Candidatus Brevefilum sp. | reverse complement strand
CCCAACACCCACCCCTACCAATACACCCACGCCTACACCGACCAACACGCCCACGCCAACGAACACCCCAACGCCCACCGCAACATCAACACACACGCCGACTGCGACAATCATACCAACTTTGGCTCCCACTCGACCCGAACAGCCTGATGATGTTCCAGGAACGTCGATTTCAGGACGTTGGATCGATATTGATCTATCTCAGCAGATGTTATATGCCTTTGAGGGAGACGAGATTGTAGATTCCTTTGTGGTTTCTACTGGAACCTGGCAATACCCCACACCGATGGGAAGTTATGCGGTTTGGATTAAGATGCGATACTCGGATATGTCAGGCCCCGGCTATTACTTACCCGATGTGCCTTACACGATGTACTTCTATAAAGATTATGGCATTCATGGCACTTACTGGCATAGTAATTTTGGGACACCAATGAGTCACGGATGCGTCAATATGATCACTGAGGAAGCTAGTTGGTTGTACAACTGGTCTTATGTGGGCATCCCGGTCATTGTTCATGAGTAAAAAACTATTTTCTTATAATTCTTCAACCAAGTTATCACGTCGAGAATTTCTTCAGTTTGCTGGGCTTGGTTTTGTTGGATTGACACTGCCGGTGAAGGTGATCTCCAACCTGCGCTATTCTGAACCAGTGGCGAATAGGGGAAATTTACTTGGGAGAGTCACCCATTCCGGATACCAGCTGTATGCAGCCCCGGATGTCACCTCGGATGTGATCACAGAAATGGAGAAGGACAGCCTTTGGCAGATTACGAGCATTGCCATTGGGGAACATGACATTTCCCCGAATAGGATCTGGTACGAATTGGATAACAAGGGGTATGCCCACTCAAGAAGGATACAACCTGTAAAAAGAATTTACAATGATCCGAAGTTGACTCTCCCTGACGGGGGGTGTTTGGGAGAAATTACGATACCCTTTGTTGATGCCTGTGCAAAGCCCGAAAGGAATTCAGCGACGGTTTATCGCCTTTATTACGCCTCAACTTTTTGGGTTCTCAGGAGCTTTATGGATGCCAAAGATAATGTCTGGTATCGCCTGTTGGATGACCGTACCTACCGGTTTTTTTATGTGCCCGGATCGAATGTTCGTCTGATACCCGATTCTGAGTTGTCAGCTATTTCTCCAGAGATCCCTTCGGAGGATAAGAAAATTATTGTAGATTTGACGACTCAATCGATGACAGCCTACGCAGGAGAGCGGATCGTGTTTATGTCACGCATCTCCAGTGGGATTCGTCTGAGGGAGGGTGGATTTGCTACCCCAAAGGGAAATTATCGCATCACGCGTAAACGACCCTGTCGTCACATGATGACTCCTCCGAGTGAATTTGGGAGTGGATTTGACTTACCAGGTGTCCCGTGGGTGAGTTACTTCACTTCCGATGGCATTGCTCTCCATGGTTCTTACTGGCATAATGACTTTGGCGTTCCATACAGCCATGGATGCGTCAATATGACACCAGATGCGGCAAAATGGGTCTATCGCTGGACAACCCCCACTGTGCCCCCAGATAAATATTATTATGGGGATACAAATGGCACCCGAGTGATCATTCAATAAGTCTACAGTTATCCTACTAATAAGTTAACCAGAATCTTACACCTGTTGGATATACTTTCTTCGACGATTGATATAATGTGTATGGAGGAAGGTTTGCAAAAACGAGCAGTATTTGAGGGTCTGGTTTATGATGAAAATAACCAACCTGTACAGACGGGTTGGATCGGGGATGACCCCTGTTATGTCGTTGACGATCAAGGGTTTTTACGTCATATTCCGGCAGAAGAAGTGGATCGCCAGGTGTGGGAATTCATGCAAGCCCAAATCGAAGGAAAGGAAGATTTGCTCTCTGAGCAAGCAGCCGAGATGTTGGGTCAGAACGATATTTTTACCATGGCAGCTATTCAGAGCCAGTTAAAGAATATGGACGCTCAGTTTGATAAATTAGCCGAGGTGGGCATTCCCGAGGAGAGTCGTCTGTATATGGGGATGATAGGATTCCGAATCATTATTTCCATCCATGGAGAGGTACTGGAGATCGTTCAACCAGGCATTGTGGATGATTCGGGGGATGACTAGGATGATTATAAAAGACCATAGTAAAATGAAGGCTAAGGAGAAGTGAATGGTCTCGGATTTCATCGTACATGTGGACGAATCGGATTTTCCCTATGAGGTACTGCAATACTCTGCGCGCACCCCGGTAGTGGTGGATTTTTGGGCTACATGGTGCATCCCCTGCAGGGTGTTGGGACCCAAACTCGAATCGCTGGCCAGGGAAGGGGAAGGTAGTTTTCGCCTGGCGAAGGTCAATGTGGATGAGAATCCCAGGTTGTCACAACAATACAAGATTCGAAATATCCCGGCTGTAAAAGCTTTTGTGGATGGGCATGTGGTCTCCGAATTTTCGGGGGTGTTATCGGATGATGGTTTGCGTGAATTTATCAGACGACTTGCGCCCTCACCTTCGGACTTGATCTATGAAAAGGGCGTTAGCTTACTAGCTTCGGGAGAATATGATGAAGCTGAGCATGCTTTACGCGAGTTTTTATCCACAAACCCTGATCATGCCGGTGCGATTTTAGGTTTGGTGCGGGCGTTGTTGTTTCAGGGGGAAGGGCGAGAGGCTGATATCCTCCTGCGGAATTTCCCCGCCAGTTCAGAATATGCCACAGCGCAATTGTTAAGACCTGTAGCCAAGGCTTTTGCTGAATCAGGAGTCGGGGATCTTGCCAGCGATAGCCCCTTAGAAGCCGCCTTTCGAAATGGCATCCGGTTGGCGCAGCGTGGGAATATATTGGCTGCCATGGATGGATTTTTAGATATTCTCAGGATCGATCGTCATTATCGCGGGGACCAGGTCAAGGATGTTTTCGTCGGGTTGCTGGCACTGATTGGAGAAACACATCCGGAAGCACGGGGGTATCGGAAGGAGCTATCGTCGGTGTTGTTTTAGGTGATTGGGGATTGGGTATTAGGTGATTGGGTATTAGGAAATCCGTACTGAGAAAAAGACACAAATATTTCGGTTAATAACGATAAAAAATTCCATCGTTCATTCATCCCTGGTTTTCTTGGTTCTCACAAAGTTAGAAGAGCCCCCACTCTTCAACAGCAGGATTACCTGAGTAGTAACGATTAAAGTCAATTGACCCAAAATCCTTAATGGTGATATTTCACATACTGCCGCGTTGTAAAACTGAGGGTTCGTCATAAATACAAAGACCCACCTGATGTACTCAGGCAGGTCTTACGTTCTGTGTGTTAACTTTTTTTGCTAGATTTTAATGCTCGTTAAATTTTCAACCGTTTTGGGATCATAATGTGAGAAGAATAAACTTTCCCCTTGATCCAAGGCGGCAATCAAATTCATATCTTCTTCCGTTAATGCAAAATCAAACACATCGAAATTTTCGATCATTCTTTCCTTACGGACGGTCTTAGGAATTACGGCAATATCTTTTTGGATAAGGTATCTTAAAGCAACTTGAGCGGTGGTTTTGTTGTGTTTAACGCCCACTGTATTCAATGTAGCATCACTGAAAAAGTCATTTCTACCCTCAGCAAAGGGAGCCCAGGCTTGAATTTGTACCCCATACTTCTTCATGACTTCTCGGGCTTTTACTTGTTGGTTAAATACATGGACTTCTACCTGATTTACTGCAGGGACAATCTCGTTGAATGTAATCAGGTCGATTAATCTGTCTGGATAGAAGTTACTGACCCCGATTGCTTTGATTTTTCCTGCCTGATACAATTCTTCCATCGCACGATAGGTTCCATAATAATCATTAAAGGGTTGATGGATTAATAAAAGATCGAAGTAATCCAACTGAAGTCGTCTAAATGATTCTTCGATGGATTTCTTTGCCCTTTCATATCCCGCGTTAGAGATCCACACTTTGGTTGTGATGAATAATTCTTCTCTTGGAAGGCTGGATTTTTTGATTGCTTTCCCTACGGCTTCTTCATTGCCATAGGCCTGGGCCGTATCGATCAAGCGATAGCCCACCTCTAGTGCATCTTGGACGCATCTTTCGCATTCATCCAGATTTGTTATTTGGAAGACGCCGTACCCTAAAATCGGCATCTTTACCCCGTTATTCAATGTTACATATTCCATTTTTCTTGACTCCCTTCATAATTTTTTAGAACACTCATAAAATTTGATCATGGTAGCAGTGAATTATTAAAATTTAGATATTCACTGTTGTATTTGCTTAGAACCCTGAGCGCACGTAAGGTATTGAACCTGCTGGGTGTCCCCGTTTGTTCCATGTCAAAATGAACTAGCCCGGTGTGTTTCGCCTGAACGGGCCAGGTGCCATCCTTTCTTCGCTTGGTGATAAGCAGATCGATGGCGTCATCCATCCGTGGGTCATAGGGCACGCCGGCATCCGTAAAATACACCAGCGCTCTCAAGATGTCATAAAACCATCTTGAAGGAAAGGAGAGCATGGTCCATTGCTTGTTGATAATTTCGCCGGTTTTATCCGATTTATATAATTGATGCA
>CAZWDG010000168.1:0-4555 GCA_964633075.1 uncultured Candidatus Brevefilum sp. | reverse complement strand
CCAAAGGACCGAGGAAAGGTACGCCGAAATATTCCATGCCATAGTTGTACCCCATCAAGATAACGGGCCAATGCCACACGCCCCAGATCAGGCCAGTGAGAAGGATTGCTTTTCGGCCACCCAGGGGCATAAGTTTGGGTTGCAGGTAGCCCCGCCAGCCAAATTCCTCCCCAAATGTTGGAATGGCATTCAGCAAGGGAGAGAGCAGGATGGCCTGAAAGGTTTGAACGATCACAATCAACCAGGGATTCATCAGCGAGGCGCTGGGGGTTGCCTGTAATTGTGATTTGAGCAGAGAAAGTTCCTGATCAAAATACCCTGGAAAAAGCATGAAGAACAGGATCATCCCGATGAGGGTTAAAATGCCAGGTAAGAACCAGGCTGCCAGATAGAAAAGCCAGCGTCTTTTGTCGAAGTGTGGGCGTAAGAACAAGTTATTATTACCCTCCCTAGTGATCAGCCGTGTCAGGATGTTGGCGATTGCCGGTCCGAACATATACAAGGTAGCCAGTAAGATATACGCCAATCCGATCTGAACACCTGCAATTTCAAAGGTAGGGCTGTTTTGCAGTCCACCTGTCAGGTAAATGGCTAATCCCGTCGCCCATGAGATTCCAAAGGCAAAAGCCAGATAGATGGTGATGCGTTTCTTCTCAGATTCCTCAATCATAATAAAGAGCTCCGTTTTATTAATTTGCTGTGCTTGCTGGTTAACATTATAAATTGATTTCCTTTGAGAAACCCTTATTGATATACAGTCTGGTCCAAAACTCAAAGTGACTTTTAGGACCTTCTTTTATAAAATGTCTCAGGTGTAAACATCCCTTTAGGATGCCAGTATATCATTTACGTTGGTGAAGGATTTGACCATTCACTTCAAGGAGATTTTGTTATAATAGAGGAGGATCATTTATATCCATGCCCATCACCCAAAAGAATTTCTTGACCACTGGTGGAAGTATTGATAAATTAGGGTAAGGTGGAGAATTTTGTTTGGGGACCATCTAGATAAACTACGGAGGATTCTATGAAGACGAAATTATTGATTGTTTCAGCTATTCTAACCCTTAGCCTGCTTCTGGGTTCTTGCAGTGTTCTCCTGGGGGATGGGGGCGATGGTTTGGAGAGCACGCGGGTAGCACTGGCTATCCAACAAACCAGTCTGGCAATGAGTCAGGCAGAAGCTGCACAGCCAGTCCAACCCCCGGCTGCTGCCCAAGAAGTGCCCCTTCAACCAACCTATACGCCCTATCCCACCTATACGGTTCCAGTGCCAGAACCGCCTGAGGAAGAACCACCGGCAGAAGAACCGCCGGCAGAAGAACCTGAAGCGGTTGAAGAGCCTATTGCAACAGAATCCTTTGAGGAATGGATGAAGGGCGCGAAAATTCTGCTCTATGACGCGATGAGCGGTCGTGATACCCCCGTTATCCAGAATGCAATTGATGCCTTAAGCTTGGGAAGCAATACGACCGATGTTAACGACGCGGTAGGGGATTTCCTTTCCGCTATGAACTCAGCGACACAGTATGATTTGGTCATTGTGGGCTCAGAATGGCGAAGTTTGGTTCAGGGGGAGGTATTTGATGTGATTGTCACTCAACTCGATCGTGGGAGCTCGGTCATTTTTGAGACCTGGTATATTGATCAGGTTTATAACGGTCGCATTGCGCCCATCTTACAGCGTTGTGGTATTGAATTCCACAAGGATTGGTGGCGTAATGACGATGGAAATCTTAATGATTATTTGGTCTACTTATTACAGCAGGAAGATCCGATATTTTCCCAGCCTAATTTGATAAGTATGTTAAAACCTTATGATACAAGATGGGTTGATGATGTCGGTGATACGGTAAAGCTTGTACCAGGGTCTGACGCGGTAATATTAGCTGGAAGGATGCCCAAAGAATATAACTCCTATGGATTGATGGTCAAGTGCATTAATAATCGTTTGATCTGGCAGACATTTTCAACCCATGACTACAGAGACCAGGAAATGGTCAGTATGTGGATGAATTATATTTATAACGCGCTTTTGGCTCGTTATGAGTATCTGCAATAATCGGGGAAAAAATTTTTTACAATATGCACCCCCGCATCGTCATGCGGGGGTGTTTTCATTCCTGGGGTTCATTTTCCCTGGAGAATTCCCCAGAGGAGCCTTAATGGGTGTGCTTTCAGCGATTGCCAGACTTGCTGATAGGATTGGTCGCCTCGAAGGAGGTCAATGATCATTTTCTGTAAGGTAGGACTGGATTTTAGCAAAGCCACATTGATTCCTGGTAAGGCATTGATCAACAAAGATAAGCGCCTTGCATAAGCCATTTGGCTGATAAGTTGATCATTAATTTCAGATGTATAACCTGACAGATCTGGACTCCCCCCTTTGGCATGGCGTTGGATTGCTTCCGCAGCGATTCGTGCACTTACGACAGCATAATAGAGTCCTTCACCCAACCAGGGATCTGCCAGGTTACCCGCATCACCCGCTAGGAGGATGTGGTTATTATGCAGAATAGTCTCTTCCCCGCCCAACGGGACAGGGTAGGACCGGATGTTGATGATTCTATCCCTGTCAAGGGCTGGATGTTGATCGATAAAGCGCAGCAGGTGATGTTTTGAGGCCCGTTTTCCCGGCCAACTTCTGCAAACGCCGACATTGAGGTGATCGCGCTTTGGGAAGATCCATCCGTAGCCCCCCAAGATGGTTCCAAAGTCAAAGTTGGCGCTCTCGTGCATACTATCCTCCGGGCTGGTCTGGTGGGTCATCAGGGCTTCATAAGCCAGGCTGGTCCTGCGTTTTAGCAGCAAGCCTGTTTGGTGGGCGATAGTACTGTGCACACCATCGGCGCCGATCAGGTAACGACAGCGATAGCCATTCTGGTTGGTTTGAACCTGAACGGCGTCATTATCTTGGCTGATGGATATGACCCTTTCCCCGAGCTGTTGTCTGGCACCCTGCGCAACAGCCTGATCCAGGAGCAAGGCATCAAAGGATGCACGATCGACCATGTAGGCTATTGGTTTGTCTCCCTGGACCCTTTTGACGAGCCGCCCCCTGAACCGGATCTCACCCCAATCCACCGCTTGATGGATGATGGGTGTCACATCGAAGGGGATTTCCAGCAGCGCTCGCCGGGTTAGACCCCCACCGCACACCTTGCGGCGTGGGAACTGGCTTTTGTCGAACAGGCATACTTCCAGACCTGCCCTGGCAAGGTGAAAGCCAGCCAGAGCGCCAGCAGGACCTGCGCCGACGATGATTACCTCATAATTTTTCATACGATCCTACATCCGGGCATTTTTATGTTCTTATTATATTGTCAAAGTAGGATGATGTCGGAACAAAATTGAGGTTAAAGACGTTAATTAAGTATGAGGCATTATACCGAAAAGGAAGGATGTTTTGAGATGATAAAGAGAAAAGGGTTGCTTATATCAGCTGTCTTGTTCGCGCTTATCTTTGCTGCATGCCAGGCAGTGCTTCTACCTGAGGAACCAACCTTACCGCCGAGTGGAGACCAAAACGAGCCATCGCCTGGCTATGGCGAGGAATTCGTTTATGGTCAAAACGCCGTGGTCGAGACCCTGGAGGTGTTCTTACTGGAGTCATTCCCAGTACAGGCAAAAGCCCAAATTTCCGGTTATCTTCCCGATGGATGCACAGAATTAGACGAGATCTCAGTAGAGCAGAACGAGATGGATTTCATTCTGACGCTGAAAACCCGGCGCCCAGGTGGTGATATCCTCTGCACTGAGGCCCTGGTTCCATTTGAAGAGACGGTCGATCTGGATATCCTCGGTTTAAAAGCAGGAACCTATCGGGTGATTGCACAGGATCAAGAAGCGATTTTTACTTTGGACGTGGATAACCTGTTGATGGGTGAGGCGGTGCATGATAAGGTTGTGTATAGCACCGAAGCTGTCCTTGAGGAAATGGCTGTCAATGTTATGGAATCCTTTCCTGTTCAGGTGAGCGTGACCTTGAAGGGATATGTTCCGGATGGGTGTACAAAGATCCATGAAATCACATCAGAACGTGATGAGCAAACATTCGATATCAAGATCATCACCAAACGTCCTGGTGGTGATGTGATGTGCACCATGGCGATTGTCCCCTTTGAAGAAACGATTGCATTGGATGTGAATGGGCTGCAAGCGGGTGAGTATGTTGTTCGCTGTGGCAACCTGAGCGAAAACTTCACTCTAGAATAAGATAACGGACTGTAAATAGTTGGTTGATCAACAAGCCCCCAGATAAAGACGCCCTTCGTAGGCGTCTTTATTAATGTGGGTTATTTGACTTGGTCACCAGCCATCGTCCATAATTTCTGGTTCTAACAGGCTGGGATGGATGGCAGGTTTACTGTCAAAGCCGTGTTTTTGCCAGAGGTTCTCCGCCAGGCTGCCTGGATGGCAAGTCACGCCTTGATCCTGGAAATAGGCACATAATCGGATGATATCACGCTTGAAGATCGCATAGGCGTTGCGGTTAACTACCGGATTAATCGCCTGAGGAAAATCAATCAGGTAGAGCACACCCTCGAGGTAGAGG
>CAZWDG010000167.1:0-4590 GCA_964633075.1 uncultured Candidatus Brevefilum sp. | reverse complement strand
CTCCTGGTTCACAAACCACGCCAATGCCCATACAGAATATTTCTTTGGCGCAGCCTTCCCGAACACTTATGTGCCCACAAATACAGTGGCTGATAAAGCAGAATATATTCAACCCGGCTCACCTTCAGCAAGTCCAGGGATTTTCGGGACCATCCTGAGTCTCATTGGTGGAAATTTTTGCTGTTTCGGCATCGGGATGGTATTTGTACTGATCTTTGGATTCAGTATTTATCAGGGTACTGTCGGAGCTAATAAACGAAAAATGAGTTATTTGCCTCCTAAGATGAAAATCGAGGGTCATGGCATCAAACGGGGTCTCACCGCGGTTGAAGTTGCTGTTCTGATGGAACAACCGATGGATAAAGTCCTGACGATGATTTTATTTGGTGCACTTAAAAAAGAAGCTGTCACCGTTCTGCAGCAGGACCCATTGAAGTTAGAAGTCTCCGATCCTCTTCCCGAAGGGTTGCACCCCTATGAGGTGAATTTCCTGGAGGCTTTCAAACAACCCGAGAATGCACACCGGGCTGCCTTACAGAAGATGATTGTAGATTTGGTTAACAGTGTCTCAAATAAGATGAAAGGATTCTCACGAAAAGAGTCCATTGCTTATTACGAAGATATCATGAGCAGGGCTTGGAAAATGGTAGAAGAAGCTGAGACTCCCGAGGTTAAGAGTGAAACTTATAATCAAACACTCGAATGGACGATGCTGGATGACGAATATCAGGATCGTACACGACGCACCTTCAGCAGTGGTCCAGTCTTTGTCCCTGTCTGGTGGCCGCGCTATTCCCCGAGCTATCGAGAAAGTATTGGCGGTGGCGTTCGCCCTGTTACGACAGGTACCCCATCTTTTGGCAAACCATCAGGAAGTGCACCATCACTGCCCAATATACCTGGATCTGACTTCGCTGCGGGACTGATCAACGGTGCCACAGGGATGGCAGCTGGCGTGGTTGGCAATCTGACCTCCTTCACCACAGGGATCACAAACCGAACAAACCCAATCCCAATCAGCACAAGGAGTGGCTCCGGAGGATTTCGCGGCGGTGGTGGCAGCTCATGTGCCTGTGCGTGCGCCTGTGCAGGATGTGCATGTGCCTGTGCTGGTGGTGGTCGCTAATTTAATGCATTCCTATCTCTCCTGGCGCTAAATGGCACCAGGAGAGATTTGAGCTAATATGAAAAAAAATTCATTAATCGATCAACTCACCAAACGCATCCGATCCCAATCCCTTCCCCGGTCTGGCATTTTTCACTACAAACAGGAAGATGAGGAGGATAAAACGCGCATCCATCTCCGCATCGATCCTGATGGACAGGGTTTATTGATCATCAACGCCAACCGGGTGATACATCTCAACCCATCAGGAACCTTGATGGCATACATGTACCTGGAGGGATGCACACCAAGGCAAGCAGGGGGGACTCTCAAAAAAGTCTTCAAGGTCTCGCCATCAAAAGCCGAACAGGATTTTCAAGCGTTCAGCCTTCAACTGGAAGAATTATTAAAACCTAATGGTGCCTGTCCCGTTTGTGACCTGAATCTTGAAACCACAGCACCATTCAGTTCAAAACCGAGTGCCCCTTATCGGATGGACCTGGCATTGACTTATCGTTGCAACAATAATTGCAGCCACTGCTACAATGCCCGGCCGCGTAATTATCCTGAAATGGGGTTAGAAAAATGGAAGCAGATCATCGACAAAGTGTGGGACCTGAGAATTCCTCATATCGTTTTTACGGGAGGAGAACCTACGCTTTTTACGGATCTCCCTGAATTGGTTGCCTATGCGGAAGAAAAAGGGCTGATCACCGGTCTCAACACAAATGGACGTAGGCTTTCTGACAGTGCATTCCTTAACTCATTGGTCGAAGCTGGGCTTGATCATGTGCAAATCACACTGGAATCTCATGACGCCAAGATCCATGATCTCATGGTCGCTGCACAAGGCGCATGGGAGGAGACAGTCAATGGATTGAAGAATGTCTTGGCAACGAACTTATACGTCATGACCAACACCACATTACTTTCCCATAACAGTGACAGGATCGAGGATACACTGCACTTTCTGGCAGATCTCGGTGTTCCGACCATCGGATTAAACGCATTGATCTATGCTGGAAAGGGTCAAACGGTTGGCACAGGATTGCATGAAGAGGATTTGCCAGAACTATTAGAAAAAGCACGCAAGATAACGGATGCTAACAGACAGCGGTTGATCTGGTATACCCCTACCCAATACTGCCATTTCAACCCAATCCAACTTGGTTTGGGTGTTAAAGGCTGTACCGCAGCTTTGTACAATATGTGCATTGAGCCCAACGGGGATGTGATCCCCTGTCAATCTTACTATTCTTCACTTGGAAACTTGCTCGATGATCCTTGGAAGGAGATCTGGGAGCATCCCTTAGCCTTAGAACTTCGAAACCGCACGAACATTCCTGAAGGTTGCAAAACTTGTGACTTTTTACCAGAATGTGGTGGCGGTTGCCCTTTAGCCAGGGAACACCAAACGATTGAACCAATTCGAAAACCAATCGTTACCTTTTAGATAGAGACTATGGAGTGTGCGGAATGGAAATAAAAAAAATCTTTCAGTCAATTAAGCAATTATTTACAAAAAAAGAGCCCTTGTCATCTGGCTTGTACGCCTATCAGACTCCTCCGGAAGCAGCTGAACAATATCGACTTCATCTCAGAATTGAAAATGATGGTTCTGGCATTTTAATTGTCAACGCTGCAACGGTATTGCATTTGAATCAAACCGCTGTAGAATTTGCCTATCACCTGATCAAGGAAAATGAAATGGATCAGGTTGTTAATACTATTGCCAGTCGTTACAAGATTGATAAGGATCAGATCAGGCTGGATTATGGTAGATTCTTAAACAAGATCCAGACGATCATTCAGACTCCCGATTTAGACCCGGTGACCTATCTCGACATTGAGAGACAAGAACCTTATTCTGGGGACATCACCGCACCTTACCGTCTGGATTGCGCGCTAACATACCAGGTCAGAAAGGACAGCCACCAGCAGCATGCACCGATTGATCGAGTAGATCGAGAGCTCTCTACACAGGAATGGGTCACCATTCTCCATAAAGCCTATCAAGCCGGCATTCCTCAAATCATTTTCACCGGTGGTGAACCCACCTTACGAGAGGATCTTCCGCAACTGGTTCTGACTGCTGAAGAACTCGGTATGGTAACCGGATTGCTCTCTGATGGTGCAAAGTTGGGGGATGAAAAATATCTTGATACCCTGCTCGCCAGTGGGCTCGATCACTTGATGATGGTCTTAAATCCGGAAAATAATGATAATTGGCGGATCCTCGAGCAAATCGTAGCCCAGGATCTGTTCACTGCTGTGCATCTCACGCTTCGGCAAGGTGAAGATCTAAAACCTGCCATCCAAAGATTGGCACAGATGGGAGCCAATGCTCTTTCTTTGAGTGCGGCTGATAAATCACTCACAGAGAAGCTTCAAAACCTACGTGATTATGCTGCCGTTCAACAGTTGGAACTCGTTTGGGATGTGCCCGTACCCTATTCAAGCAATAATCCCGTTTCATTAGAACTTGAGAATGCTGCAACACAAGAAGTCCCTGACGGCGCTGGCAAAGCCTGGTTATATGTGGAACCTGATGGTGATGTCTTGCCGACTCAGGGCATGTACGATCACATCCTGGGAAATATCCTTACTGATCCCTGGGAAGAGATCTGGGATAAGCGCTTGAAGTGAGCCAGAAACAGGGTTTAAGTCTTGACGCCTGGCATGAACGCTATCAACAACAGGCCCAATGGACACAGGAGATTCGCCGTTATCTTTTCTCGCGTGGAAAAAGACAGACAGATGAAAAGATCCTGGAGGTAGGATCTGGCACAGGCGCTGTTTTAGAAGAATTGATCAATCAGGGCGCCTACGCTCTGGTGGGGATTGACATTGATCGATCCAGTTTGCGTTACGCACAAAGACATAACCATGGGGTCAACCTTGCCCAAGCAGATGGCTACCATCTCCCCTTTATCGATCACACATTTACGATTTGTTATTGTCATTTCTTGCTCTTGTGGACACAAAACCCGTTGAATATCTTGGCTGAAATGCGACGTGTGACCCGACCCGGTGGCTGTGTGATGGCTTTAGCTGAACCAGATCACCAGGCCCGAATCGATTTTCCTCCGCCGATGGATCAATTAGGAACATATCAAACACAGGCTCTAAAGGCACAGGGAGCGGATGTAAAGATAGGACGCAAGCTTAACATGCTTTTCCATCAAGTCGGTCTGGTAAACGTGGAAACCGGCATCCTGGGTGCCCAGTGGAAAGCAAGTGACTCGCAACAGATGAATCAAATGGAGTGGATGACCATTCGCGCTGACCTTGCAGATCAACTACCAGAAGATGCCTTGTTAGCATATCAAGAAGCAGATCAACAATTTTGGGAGCAGGGAAACCGAGTTTTATTTGTCCCTACCTTTTATGCGGTTGGCCGTGTCCTGTAAGTCGGGTCTGCACAGCGTACCCAACATGTAGGTCGGGTCTGCACAGCGTACCCAACATGTAGGTCGGGTCTGCGC
>CAZWDG010000166.1:3049-4593 GCA_964633075.1 uncultured Candidatus Brevefilum sp. | reverse complement strand
AAATCCCGGGGATCTAAAGAAAAAGTCAGTCGTAGGGTGTGCAGTGCTTGTCTGCACACCATTTTTCTGCAACGGATTTGGCGCACACAAAAAAGTGCACACCCTACAGAGAAACAAAGATCCCCGGGATTTGCCCTTCGATCACCTCTTCTCATCCGGCCATTAAAATCCCGGGGATCTAAAGAAAAAGTCAGTCGTAGGGTGTGCAGTGCTTGTCTGCACACCATTTTTGTGTAATGCGTTTGCACCCCTCACACAAACAAAATCATCTCCCCCTCGGTGAATGCCAGGGTGGATGGCAAGCGCCCCAGCAGGTCAGCACCGATCACGCCTTCCCCGCGCCCAGGGCGAGCACCCCCCGCACGGCGTCAAGCTGAAGCGGCCTCAACCCGCACATCGTACCCTTGTGGTATCAGCGAAGTGCCAAGCGCCATGAGGCGCTGGCTCAGCCTTCAGCTTTCAGCTTTGAGCTTTCAGCTAAATTATTGCCGCTTCCGGCTAAAAACCACCCTCTTTTCGCCGCTTTTACCGTATTGAAAACCCGCACGCTTTCTGTTATGCTCTCATTAAAGATTGAACATATGTTCTATCTTCACGCGCACCCAACACGAAAGGAGCTTTGATCATGTCTGCAGGAACTAACGCCTCTTCTCAAGCAACTTAATTTCGTGCTCGCAGATATTTCTGAAGAGATGGCTCTCGATGAAGCCTGAGCGTAGGGGCGACGCACGCGTCGCCCTATCTCCCGAAAAAAGATCATTTTCAGTCGTAGGGTGCGCAGTGCTTGTCTGCGCACCATTTTTGTGCAATACATTTAGAGAAACAAAGATCCCCGGGATTTGCCCGTTGATTAACCCTCTTCATCCGACCATTAAAATCCCGGGGATCTAAAAATAATGGTGCGTACAGAAACGGTGCACACCCTACGCGGCTTTACCGCTTGCGGCATAAAAACGCCTCTTTTTGGCCGCTTTTACCGTATTGAAAACCCGCACGCTTTATGTTATGCTCTCATTAATCCTTGAACATATGTTCTATCCCCACGCGCACCCAACACAAAAGGAGCTTTGATCATGTCTGCAGGAACAAACGCACTCGAGCTGAACGGCCTCAAGCCGCACATCGTACCCTTGTGGTATCAGCGAAGTGCCAAGCGCCATGAGGCGCTGGCCTAGCACCTATCTGTGATCAGTGAAGCCATGCTGCGCCTGTGCTGAAACGAAGTGGAACCCCCGAAACGGAGTGGAGGGGGCTGTCTGCTGCGCACCGACCACATGCTCGGTGGGTCTGCAAGCAGCATGCTTCTCAAGCAACTTAATTTCGTGCTCGCAGAGATTTCTGAAGAGCTGGCCCTCGATGAATCCTGACCTTTGTATTTATTCGTTTCGGTTCGTTTTTTTTCTAAAACGAATACCCATGGCTGGCCTCGTCCAGCTGGGACAAACCACGGCAGATGTCCCTGGATTTGGTGCGCACAGGAACGGTACACACCCTAAAGAGAAACAAAGATCCCCGGGATTTATATGTTGATCATCCCTCTCCAT
>CAZWDG010000166.1:0-2949 GCA_964633075.1 uncultured Candidatus Brevefilum sp. | reverse complement strand
CTGACCTTTAAAATCCCGGGGATCTAAAAAGATGGTGCGCACAGGAACCGTGCACCCCCTAAAGAGAAACAAAGATCCCCGGGATTTATATGTTGATCATCCCTCTCCATCTGACCTTTAAAATCCCGGGGATCTAAAAAGATGGTGCGCACAGGAACCGTGCACAACAAAAAATTTAAACGCTGTTTGACCGCTGCTGTGGAAAAGACCGCACGGCCTGGAAGAAGGCTTCAAGATTGGCCAGCGGCGTATGCGGTGGAATATCACAGCCGGAAGCGATCACAAAATTGCGGTACTCAGCCGTGTGCGCCATCAACTCGGTTGTCCTGGCGCTCACCGTCTCAGGTGACCCGGATAGGAAAAGGCTGGCGGGGTCCAAATTGCCAGACAAAATGGTCCTATCGTCCACCCTGGACAGGGCAGCCAGGATGTCCATGGGCGAACTGAAATGGTAGATCTCCAACCCCGCTTCCAGGATCTTCTCCAGATGCAGCAGCCGTGCCCCGCAGTTGTGATAAAGGATCGAAAAATGCCGCTGATTGGCCTGGCTACCAATGCGCTTGATGTACTTTGCAGAATACTGGGCTAATCCCCTGGGTGAAAGCAAACCCGCGGCGGGTTCCGCCATGACCACGCCGGCCGCACCCAGGCTGCGGAAAGCAAGCGCATATTGAGCCAGAAATTGGGAAACCTGGTCCAGCAAGCGCTCAAGCATGGGCGGTTCAGTGATCGACAGTTCCATCACCTCAGAAAAGCCAAACAGCCGCCCTGCCAGCGAGAAAGGGCCGATCATGCACCCCAGGACGGGTTTGTCCGTCATCTTCACCAGATTTTCCACCGTCTGAAGCTGTACCCTGGCGCGGCCAGAATTTGGGTCCGGAATGGACATCCCCTCGATCGCTTCCAGGGAGGTGATCTTTCTGCCGATGACGGTCGGAATCTCATCCTCATCCAGCCTGATCTGGCAGCCAAACAGCTCCGCTTCCACGCTCAGGTCCATGGCGGTCATCAAGATTTCCGTATCCAGATGGGCATGCATCGCTAAAATAGCTTCGGTTTGGGCCTGCGCGCTAGTCACAGCATCGATCACGCGTGCTTTGATCAGCTCCAGCCCGGCGTAAACGCCAATCGTCATGGGGATGGTATGGGGTGAATTGAGGATCAGGTCAACCAGGGTTGAGGGCATCTAGGACCTCCAGAGTGAATGTGGGTTGCTTCATCCCATATCATAACGCAATTTTCAGCTCAAAAAAAGATCCGTGGGGAATTGTATAAGGTTCCAGCTTCACCAGGCGGAGGTGCGCAGGGCTTGTCTTGGCACCATTTTTGTTCAAGAAACAAAGATCCCCGGGATTTGTTGTTTAGTCTTTTAGGTACCGATGTTATGGGAGATAAATCGCTTCAGTAACCGATCCACCAAAATCCCCTACAATTTGCGGGATAAAATCAGGGTATTGAGCGGTTATTAATCGGCCATCTTCTAATATGATTAATAGACGCTGGGAATCAAAAGGATCCCAAATCAATGATTCCACAGAATCATGCAGGATGGTCTGCCATTCACCACCTGGAACCAGGACTTTTACAGATGCTTGATGGTCTTCATAAACCAACCATGCTTGAGAGCCGTTCGTTGATACGGCTGGGAGGTAAGATGCGTCGTAAACGGGAGGGAGATAGATCGTTCGACCATCGCCGGAAATCAACGCTTCGGGATAGGCAAAGAAAACATTGCTTTCAGGAATCCATTCAAGTTCCCAGGCAGGTTGATCAAAGACTTTTCGGGGTTTGCTAAATGGTGATGCTAAATAGAAGATTCCTTCTCCATAATTCTCACTACAATCTAAGCTGAAGTTGAGCAAAATAGCGCCATTGGCAGATGACTGGCTGATTTCATTATAACAACAGCAATGCATCAACTCTGTTTCCCATCCTGTACTGATTTGGATAGTTTGTAATAAGTCATTATCGCAAGATAAATAATGTTCACGATCATGCCATCCAACAAAGTCTGGTAGCTCATTTTCGGGCTGAGGCAAAGAAATGACCTTGCCATCCAGATAATTAACAGCCCAAACGCCATCAAGCCGATTTGGACTGGTCAAGGCACCTCCAAAAGGTTCTACCCAACTGACTCCGTAATGCAAGATATACTGTCCATCCGGTGACCATGTCGGGTTGATAGCTTGAGATGGGTCACTTGTAAGTTGCTTTACCTCGCGGGTTTGTGTATCATAAACGTACAAATCGCTTGTGGGACCATTGATCGCCCCTATAAAAGCTAACCAACGTCCACTCTTTGATTGCCAGGCTGTATTATTGAATCTTACATCAACTAGCGCTTGTTCAACAAATGTTTTTGGATCATCAGGTTGGCCGCTGCTGAATCCTTCAAGGAGCTGTGCAACATGTTTTTGCTCACCGCTTGGGAGACTAACCAGGATTAAGGCATAGCCTTGATCGTTCCGCGTAATCAATGCCAGGCGTGAACCGTCTGGAGCAACAGCTGAGCGAAGGTCATTAAAGAATCGACCCTCGTAGATTTTGGTCAAACGGCTACCATCTGAATGACTGATCCATACACCGTCTCGTCCACCATAAAGGATATGATACTCTTTTGGGCTTTGACTTTCCGGAATTGGGGTATCTGCATGGGGTAATTGGGCTTCCTCGCTTGGGGTTTCCGTAGGTAAGGTGAATAATGTACGTGTGGGGGGTAAGAGTGTGACAGTGACGGGATTTTCAGTAGGTTTAGATTTTTGATGTGCAATCGAATCGATAACAATACAAGAAAGCGACATCAAAGCCAAGCTGATTAACAGAACCACCATCATCTTTTTCTGCACAATTCACCACCTCATGGAACATGTCATCTTCTAAATTCATTTCCGCGGAGTCAGCTGCCTGTGGCTTACGTGATTTTTAAATATTACCATAGAAAGATTGAAA
>CAZWDG010000165.1:0-4615 GCA_964633075.1 uncultured Candidatus Brevefilum sp. | reverse complement strand
CCTTTAAATACCCCGACTCAAAAGGTGGCTTACTCAACGATGTCTATCGACCTTATTTGATGGAAAAAGCCGGGGGGGTCCTCTCAGAAAGCGACGATGGCCATCAAGGTATCATTTTACCCGTCGGCAGCCAGGTACGTGAGCTGGCCTTGCAATCCATTCATTTCCGCGCCAAACCCGGGGACCTGGTCGCCCTGGTGGGGCCCAGCGGTGCCGGGAAGACGACCCTGACCTACTTGATCCCCCGTCTGTATGATCCCACACAGGGCACGATCCGCCTGGATGGTCATGATATCCAGGATTTAAGGTTGAGCACCCTTTCAGAAGCCATCGGGATGGTCACCCAGGAAACATATCTCTTCCACGATACCATTAAAGCCAACCTGCTATATGCCAACCCGGATGCCACCAATCAGGAGCTGGTCGAGGCGGCCAAAGCAGCCAATATCCACCAATTTATCTCCGAATTGCCAGGGGGCTACAACACCGTCGTCGGTGAGCGCGGCTATCGCCTGAGCGGGGGTGAAAAACAACGCCTGGCACTGGCGCGGGTGCTGCTCAAGGATCCTCGTATCATGATCCTGGATGAAGCCACCAGCCACCTGGATAGCGAATCAGAAGCTCTCATCCAGGAAGCCCTCGAGCGCCTGTATGCCAACCGCACCAGCATTGTGATCGCCCACCGCCTGAGCACAATTCTGTCCGCGGATTTAATCCTGGTAATGGATAAGGGTGAGATTATCGAGCGCGGCTCTCACGAGGATTTACTGGCTTTGGACGGTCTTTATGCCCATCTGTATGAGACACAGTTCAATAAACAAGTGAATCTGTGAATAGGGCATGGAGAGTGGAGATTGGGTATCGGGTACTTGGTATTCGGTATTCGGTACTTGGTATTTGGTATTAGGAACTAGGAAATTCTGCCGTATTAGAAGTGTTTTAGGGGAACCAAGAATAATATATCCCTGTCACCTCCAGGAGATTGTGAACTATCAAAAACAGCGCAGCTATCTTAGAAATAATTCCGATTTGCGGAGCGCGGACTTTAGTCCGCCCGGGATCAGCCTACCAGGACCCTTTATTCCCCAATCACCTCATCGGTGTTATCCTGCTGATTCTCAACTCCTCGCCTGATAGAACGCCGCACCAGCAGGTACACTCCCACCAGTGTAAAGGGGGCACTGCCAATCAACAAAATCAAGGTCCAACGCGGGAAGATACCCAACCGGGTATCCACCAACAGCCCCACCACGAGGGCAACTGATGCTACCAAAAAGGTGAGGCATCCCGCCCTCAGGCTGGTGAAAGCCATCCGTTTGGCGCTTTGCGCCTGCAACCGTCTTTGCTTTAGATTATCATTCATTATTTACTCCCCGTTCGCCATCACCATACGCCCAAATACGAAAAAAGCACCCCACAGGGTAAGCCCAACAACGCCAAACCATAGTGCCAACCCAGCCCCCATGCCCCATAGGTCCGTCAGGCGCACCGATAGGTCCACCACCGCGACGGGTACATTGACCAGTTCTTCCAGCGTTTCATCATAAAACCCAAAAGAGACCAGGATTTCTCCAGGAAAAGTGCCCCTCCGCTGACCTTCCACCTTCCAGGTGAGGGATAAATCTTGTTCAGGTGCCAGGTTTGCCTGCGTTTGACCAGGGGGATCCAGGGAGAGGTTGATGATGGAAGGCTCCACAAGTACGATCTGGGCTTTACGATCCACCTGGGCTATTTTCGATTGTTCAGCCATCAAAGTGACCCGGATCTCCCCCACATCCCCGATGCGCAACATTTTTGGCCACGACAGGGTCAAATCATAAGTTGCCAGACTGGAATAAGATTCCCCCGGAGGGCTTCCGGGTAACACGCCGGCCGGAATCATCATTTGAATCCCATCTGTCGGCTCTGGCCAGACTGCCCAACCCAGGCTGAACAAACCAAATGCCAAGAAAGCCAGACTCAAGCCAAATAAAAGCTTTCCAAGCACTTTCCCCCGTTTTTGAGGTTTATGCCTTATCCCAGCCATACCAACACAGCCATACTGATCACGATAACTGCTGCGATGACCCATGCCCCCAGGGGTAATCCCCATATCAGCATGATATATAACCCAAAGGGCAACAAGATCTGCAAGAATAATAGGATCACCCGCATCCTTAAAGTCCCATTTGTCTTTATCTGCTTCTTTTCTACCTTTAATTCCGTCATCAGATCCCTATGAAAATAAGTTGATCAAAAAAGCCACCAGCGCGACAACTCCGATCGTTAGTGCACCATACCCTAAGATTTTTGACATGACCTGACCCTCTTCACCAGCCAAACCCACCGTGCTGCACCCCACGATCACTTTGGCTGGGGCAATCACACTGCCCAGGGAACCACCAGCCGTTTGAGCAGCCAGGATCAACGGCACGCTCAACTTCATCAGCTGAGCAGCGTTCTGCTGCAGGACAGCGAACAACACGTTCGAGTTCGTGTTGCTGCCCGTAATAAACGCTCCCAGGGCGCCAATAAACGGTGCCACTGCCGGGTAGAGTGCTCGACTGAAACTCACGCTTAGCCCTTGCGCCAAAAGGAAGGTCATTCCGCTGTGCATCATAATGGACGCCATAGCGACCATAGCCAGGATCCCCAGGCTGGAATTCACCCCACTTTTCCCCACGTTAAGCAGAATCCGTTTGACTGCGCCTGGCTGTAAATAGCCCAGGGAACGATAGAGTACAAATGAGATTATACAGGTATAAAAGAGGATCGCACCTGGGTGGGCAAAGAGATTGATCACCCGCCCTGGTCCAGCCTCAGTCACCCAGCCAAAACGCGTCGATACTTCTGGGAAATCAAGCGTGAGCGCCACCTGGCTGAGAAAATTCTCCACAGGTGGGATCAGGCTGACTGCAAAAGCCAGGACGACCAGCAGCCCATAACCGATCAAGGACACCCACAAGGACTTGCCTGAATCTTCATCAGAAGCAAAATTTGAAAGCTCAGGGGTTTCCTGGGAGTGATTTCGATATTTGGGGGTGCGTAATAACAAAAATCCCACCACCAAACCGATTACGCCTGCCCCTGTGCCAGCCAGCGTCCAGATGCCGTTGGTTGCCAGGAGGTACTGCACCCCGCCCATGACAAGAGACAGGATAATGACGGGTCCAAGCGCCCGTTTGAGGCTCTTCCAGCCGTTACCGATCACCGCCACCAGCAACCCGCAGGGGAAGGCTGCAATTCCCAATAACAAAGCAGATAAGGGTGCCAGGGTCTCACCGGGCAACCCGGTCACCGCAATCAGCGTTTGGAAGGAGGTCGCCAATGAACCAAAAGTGACCGACCACCCATCCCCAATCGATGCCATCACCACAGCCTGGATCGGGTTGAATCCCAATCCAACCAGCATCGGCGCACACACCGCCACCGGCACCCCAAATCCACCAAGGCCTTGCAGGAAGGTAACCATCAACCAGCCAATCAGGATCGACTGCATCACCCTATCATCCGTCAGCCCAGGCATGGACTTGCCCAGCATTCGAATGGCACCGGCCTCCTGGGAAAGATTGAACAAAACCAGCGCCATCCAGATGATCAAAAGCACATCCAGGCTGAGCAGCACTGCTTTGATTTGGGCAACCGCCAGCAGTTCAAAACCAGCGCCAAAAAACAGGGAGGCGACCAGAACAGCCGTGAACCAACCCAACCCACCTGCCCGACTTCCTCCCCAATGAAAGATGAGCATCAGCACGACGACGACCAGCACCGGCGACAACGCCAGCAGCCAATTCCAGAATGTCAGTGCGATGTTCATTCAGCCTGTGCTTCCTTTAAATCCGTCCTCTGGAGATCCCACGGTTTGACTGGTGAATCCAAGACAATTTTTCCGCCAAGGAACGAGACCTCTGCCGACATGACGCCGCGAGTTCCAGGTTGTCCCCCATCGACGAACAATGTGAAGGTGCCCGGTTCGATAGCCCAGCACCCATCCTGATCAACACAGGCGAATTGTCGAGGTTGGACTTCAAAAGTCAGATCCTGGCTCGCCCCCGGCATTAAATGCACCCGCTTGAACCCCACCAGGCTGTGGCGCGGCACGGGTACGGAGGCGACCTCATCCCGCAGGTAAACCTGGGCAACCTCATCGCCGCTGACCTGACCCGTATTTTTGACAGTACAGGAAACCCTCAAAACCTCTGGACCGTCTATCAGGTCATGGCTTAAGCATAGATCCTGGTATTCAAAAGTGGTGTAGCTCAATCCATACCCAAAGGGATAGAGTACCTCCCCCTCAAAATAGCGGTAGCTGCGCCCGCTCATATCGTAATCCTCAAAGGGTGGCAGGTCCTCATGCGACCTGTAAAAGGTCACTGGCAGCTTGCCGCCTGGATTGGTATCCCCAAACAGGACTTCTGCCACTGCCCGTCCACCCGCTTGCCCGGGGTACCAGGCTTCCAGGATCGCCGGGATGTGCTCATCCGCCCAGTTGACCGCCAGCGCGCTGCCGTTTAATAAGACCAACACCATGGGAGACCCAGTAGCTGCGACAGCCTGCAACAGCGCCTCCTGTTCGCCGGGCAATTCCAGCCTCTCACGGTCTCCTCGACTGCAAGCGCCCTGCCTGATGCCCTCC
>CAZWDG010000164.1:892-4628 GCA_964633075.1 uncultured Candidatus Brevefilum sp. | reverse complement strand
CGACCGAGAGGTTGTCGACGGTGATAAACAATTCGATCGGCGTACAAGCAATGACATTGATCGCACAGGAAAGATTTTCACGGTTTAAGTCGTTAAGGGCTAAAGTGATATGCGGTACCCATAATTTCGGCGAATAGTATATCTTTAATCCCTCGGTAAAAGGATGGAGTTGCGCCCAGATATCTTCATGGAGGGCAATCATCTCCCGAGTTTTAACAATCGGCAGATAAAGGACTGGATTATCCCCTGTGAATACACCGATCCCAAAGGTGTGAAGCGTCATGATAACTGCGTTTTCAGCAATTTGAGAAATTATTGGTAGTGCTTGGTTACAATCGAGTTCATCTGCCAGAAGCCAGCTGAAATGAGGCGTTGGAAGTTTATAAATCGCTTGTAATCCACACTTCTGACACAACTCTTCCCAAAGAGCATTGACGCTTATTGATGATAAATGATCCAGTTCACTGATAATTGCATACATAGTTTATTTACCTAAATAAATCTCTTGTTTGAGGACGAATGAGTTCTGATAAATTGCTCTCACGAAGCGGGTATGGAAAACCCCTTACGAGGACAACCGGGGTCCCCTCATTTGCCTGTCCCATAACTAACGATGCCGCGGCTGCCAGTTCGTCAGCTGCCGCTACTTGCGTCACCCGCAGGTGATAATCAAATAAATCTGCTTGACCTCGTAGATCGACTAACCCAGGCAGACCGGATAATCCAATGGTTACCCCAACGGTGCCCATACGCCATGCTCGACCATGGGAATCAATAATCAATACACCGATTTGACAATGGGCTCGTTCTTCCAATTTTTGGCGGATTTTTTTTGCTGAGGTACTTGGATTCTCGGGAAGAAGAAGCACCCAATCCTCGGGTTCACCCCAAGAGCCAGATACATTCGAGTGATCAATGCCAGCATTTGCGCAAACGAATCCCAGACGATGCACCACAATGATCAGGTTATGGCGTGTTCGGAGCACCTGCTCGCTCTCAGAAAGGATTAATTCGATCAAACGCGGATCTTTACCTGTCAGACTGGCATACCGCATCGCCTTCTCGGAAGGCTGAACCAAGGTCAGGTTAACCAGGCGATTTTCAGCTTTCGATACAATTTTCTGTGTCACCACAAGAATATCCCCATCCTGAAGCAATAGGTCATTCTTAAGAAGGGTATCTGCAATCAGGTTAGAAAGTTCATCCCCTGGTTTCACCAGGGGAAATCCCTGTAATGGAAAGAGTGTTAAGGGCATTGTTATGCTTCTTCTGGAATGCCGGTGATGCGGATGCCGGAAGCATGCACATGATGCTGTATATTGAGACCGATCAGGATCGAGGTCAATCCCTCAACAACCACGGCATTCTCAATCGGACCGGCATCCCATCCCTTTAACCCAGTATCCGCAACAAGCCCTAACACAACCTCACGCGCTGCTTTGCCCTTGCCGCAAACCAAAACATCACAATCCACATCACCCTTTCCCATCAAGCGCTCATGTGAAATATTTTGGAAAGCATCGACGACAAAACACTTTTCGCCAAGAATTTCCTGGGCTTCCAGCGCCACAGATCCCGCTTCGGGCATCTGCACTTTACTCACTTTGGGCGGCACGATCGGCACAACCACATCGATCAGGATTTTCCCTTCCAAAACCTCCTTCAGCCCTTCTAATGTCGCACGATGGGCAGCAAAGGGCACGGTGACCACAGCGATATCACAAGCTGCCACAGCCTCCCTGTTTTCCATGCCTCTGAGCAATGCGGATGCCTCCCCGACCAGTTCGGCGAGGGACGCCACCGCCATCTGGGCTTTTTCAAGTTGACGCGAGCCAATAATCACTTCATGACCCGCTTGCACCCAGCGATACGCCAGGCCTTTGCCCTCTTTCCCGGTCCCGCCAATGATGCCGATCCTGTAGATTTTCTTTTCCATTGATCTTTTTACCTTCTATTTGATAGAGGAAATTTCTTCAAAACGATGCCAGGTCTGAGCTGAGACTTCCAACGCTTTCGCCATAATCGCCCTTTCATCAAGGGTTATCAATTCCCGCTGATACATGAGGGGTTTACCGCTGACAATTGTCGCAGTCACCATGCTCTCCTGAAACCCAAACAGGATGTGCCAGGGTAAATTGCCGGGAGTCAGCGGTGTAAAAGGCTTGTAGTCGACAAAAATCAAATCTGCTGCGGCACCTTCAGTTATTTCACCCACTGTCAGTCCATTAAAAATTTCTGTCACCAAGGCAACATTATTTTTAACTGCCATCTCTGTCACCAGATACCCACCCATGCGACGCGGATCCCGGTGAGCAATTTTGTGAAGCAGGTAAGCCTCTTTCCATTCCAGCCACATCGTATTGGAAAAGCCGTCATTTCCAAGTCCCAAACGAATGCCCTTTTCCAGCATGTCCTCCACAGGCGCCACCCCCACTGCATTGTTCATATTGGATCGCGGCTGATGGGTCATCCACGACCGAGCTTCGGCCACGCGCTCGATCTCTCCGGCATCAAGGTGCACGCCATGCACCAGGATTGATTCGGGCTTTAAAATCCCAAACTGATCCAGTCGATGAATGACCCTTAACCCTGAGCGCCTCAGGCTGTCCTCCTGGTCAGCAATCCCTTCGGCCACATGGATGTGAAAGCCGATCTCTTCAGGGCAGCGTTCTTGTGCTTTTTCTAGGGTTTCATCCGAGAGTGTCAGGCTGGCATGCAGCCCAAAATGAGCTCGAAGATTTCCATCCCCAGGATCTCGCCCTTTGATCCGCTGGATGAATCGTTCATTTTCTTGTAAGCCTTGTTCTGCTTTTTCCAAACCATCCCGGTCAGTGACCTCATAGCACAACGAGGCGCGCAGACCTGCCTGATTGACAGCATCGGCAAGGATATCCAGCGAGCCATCAATGGCATTTGGTGAGGCGTGATGGTCAATCAAGGTCGTCGTCCCATGTTTGATGGCATCCACCAGGCAGACCAATGCAGAAAATCGCACGCCTTCCTTATCCAAAGCCTTATCCAATCGCCACCACAATTTTTCAAGGATTTCGATGAAATTTCCTGGTGCTTTTCCGGGAATGGCTAACCCTCGAGAAAATGCACCGTAGAAATGGGTGTGCGCACAGATATTGCCCGGCATGACATACTGCCCTTCAGCGTCTAAGCGTTCTTCCTCAGGGTATTCACGCAGCAATGCCTCTTGAGGCGCGACTTTCTTGATGATCCCATCCTGAATAAGAAGCCCATAACCAAGATCAAGGATCTGGTTATCCCTTCCCCATGTAATCAATTTTCCGTTTGTAATCAGCATAAAAACCTCTCATCGCCAGTATTTCACAAGATGTGTCATAAAAATTATAGCACAAGCACCTGAAATGATAGTTCACGAGTAAAAAATTTCCTGTTAAGTTCTTAGTCCCCACATTCACGAAAATGCTATAATGACATCCAAATAACTCAAAAGGTCGCAATGAAGGACGAAATTAATCAACTTCCGAGGGAAGCCATCCTGGGATTCGAAGCTTTTAACAAGGGAAATTTTTATGAAGCACATGAGAACTTTGAATCTGCCTGGCGTCAGGGACAGAACGATTCCCGCGAATTTTATCGAGCCTTGTTGCAGATAAGCAGCGGTTTTTATAGGTTAACCCAAGATCGCCCATTGGCTGCAAGAAAATTCTTCAACCACGCACAAAAATGGCTGAGTGCGTTCCCTGATTGCCATCTGGGATTTGAC
>CAZWDG010000164.1:0-882 GCA_964633075.1 uncultured Candidatus Brevefilum sp. | reverse complement strand
TCAAACACTATCGAAACTGATAAATGCTATCGACCAAAATAAGCCATACCCAGAGATCTTGAAAGAAGACTATCATCGAATATCACCAGGGCGCTGGTCAAGTTTTACTTAAGTAGGCTGTGTTTTTTGCTTTATAAATCTCAAATTACAGAGGTCGCTATCAATATCTACAAATTACTTCATAAAAAGGAGCCCAATGAACCAGATCGTACATGAAAAATCAGCGCAGGTGATCGATATTCTCAAAGAGAAGGGGATGAACCTGTGGCTGAATTTTGTCCGTGAAACCAGTGCTGGTGGCGATCCTGTCCTTCCGCTCATCTATGGTGACAGTGATCTCACTTGGCCAAGTGCACTGCTTTTTACAGCCAGCGGTGAAAAAATCGCCATCTTAGGCCGCTTCGAAGCGCAAACAGCCTTAAATATAGGGGCTTTTGACCGCGTCCTCCCCTATGACGAAAGCATCAAGCCTGTTCTTTTACAGGAACTTGCGCAGTTGAATCCTCAAACAATCGCTGTAAATTTCTCAAAAGATGACGTTCTGGCGGATGGTCTAACCCACGGGATGTATCTTAATCTCATGGACATCCTAAAAGAAACGCCTTTCGCCGAGCGACTTATCCCTGCTGAGAATGTGATTTCTACGCTGCGTGGCAGGAAAACCCCTGGAGAGGTCAATCTCATCAAAGCAGCGATCAAGAGCACCGAGGAGATCTATGAGTATGTTTTTTCTCAGCTTGAAGTAGGCATGACTGAACGCCAAGTCGCAGCGTTGATGCAGTCTGAAGTGGAACAACGGGGATTGGGTTATGCCTGGCCTAAACACAACAACCCCGCAGTCAATTCGGGTCCTGAATCGCCAGTTGGGCACAATGCCCCCAC
>CAZWDG010000163.1:0-4629 GCA_964633075.1 uncultured Candidatus Brevefilum sp. | reverse complement strand
TCTTGTAGGTGAGGATTGGCGACCATTCAGTGCGCAGCCTCCTGCAAGGACCATTCACCAATCACCATTCACCATTCAGTGCGCAGCCTCCTGGAAGGACCATGCACTTTTTTGTCGGGTATGGATACCCGATCTACAAATAGCCCAGCTCGTGAGCGAGGGTTGCAGCTTGATCCAGGTTCAGGTGCCTCTTTCCTTCGTCATCCCCCACTAAGGCATTTTCCAGCAGATCGTTTAGGGCTTGTGGTAAGCGCTGTTGGGTTGGCTCAAGCAATGCCTGGGCAAAGCTCCAAGCTTCCTCTTGCTTGTTTTGCTTTAACATCACGCCAATTAAAGGCCAAAGGGCTTGCCATTGAAAGGGATAAACGAGGGGTGACTCCCCCCAGATAGTCAGCGCTTCTCGCGCATAAACTTCCGCCTTATGATGATCGCCTCCACGCCATGCCAACCACGCCAGGTTTGCTTTAGCGGCAGCGATATAGTCTGGCATATGCGCTGTTTGAGCGACCTGCTCAGCGCGCCTGGCGTAATCCATCACTCCTCTTGCCTGGCCTTGAAAACGGAACAAAACGGTCAAATAAGTGAGATTGAGCGTCTGAAACAGGAGATTGCCAGTGTTTTCTGCCAAGGTTAATGAATGTTGTAGATGCTCTTCCACCCTCTCAAGTTCCCGCTGCCATAAATGGAGGAAGCCAAGCTCAAAGGAACAATCGACCTGGTTTTGTAGACTGCCATATGCCCGGCTGATAGCCAGGCTTTCTTGTGAGTTAACCAACATCTCATCTGAGACGACATAACGATATTTTCTCAAATTCATCAGGCAAGAGGCCATCAGGAAACGCATCCGGGTGACACCACTTGCACGTACTTTTACAACCAAATTAATTCGCTCAACCAGAGTTTCCATAGCCTGCCATTGAGCTGTCCAGTAATAGGCCCAAACTTTTTCAATTTGCACATCGATCCATTCATCCCACCACTGACGGATGTCCTCAGCGGGTTGCATCCCCAGGATGGCCTCAGCTTGTTCGCAGGCTTCCAAGGTCTCCGCATAGCGACGTTCTTCCGTCAAGGTTTGCGCCATCTTGCGGGTAATCCGTGCCTGATTAATTTTTTCTGAGGATAAAAGCCGATTTTTGGCGTTACGAAAAGCTATCAGTGCTTCCTCATGGTTGGCAGAAAGGACAAGCAAGTCCCCCAAGCCCTCCCAGAGTTGTTCCACGAGCTCACCCCTTTGTCCTTCTCCACCTTTCATAGACTCTGTGATCGCCAGACCTCGTTCCAAGAGTAATTTGGCTTCCTGGTTGGCATAGACCTTACGAGCCATCTGGGCGGCCAGCAAATAATAGGGAACCGCTCTTTCTGGAATACCTGCCCCTTCATAATGCGTCGCTAGTTGGCGGCTGACCGGGGCTAAGTCTGAGGCATGGATGACCTCCAATGCTTCTGCCACCTGGCGATGAACAAGACGTCTGCGTCCTCTGCTCATGTTCTGGAAAGCCACCTCGCGTAACTTTTCATGACTGAAATCATAAGCATCCAAACCTTGCTCTCTGATTATTCGGCGCTGCCACAACTCATCGAGTTGGTTGACCAGGGAATCCTGATCAAGTCCGCTGGCTTTTTCCAGAAGAGAAATGCGAAACTCTCTTCCAATAGCAGCAGCCAGTCCAGCCAGGGTCTGTGCTTCCGGTGACAGCTGGGCTAAACGTGCTGTAAGAACGGCTTGGACTTTTGCCGGGAGATCGCCAGCCTTATATTTGGCATCAACCGCATGGTTAAAAGTTTGATCATATTCAAAAACTTTTACTTCAGGTGGAAGACCAACCCGCACAGTTTCAACAACAAACAATGGATTACCCTCTGTTTGTTGGTATAGAATTTGGCTGGTTTCTTGATCAATTTCGATGCCTGAAATTAAAGTTGCCAGAATTTGGGTGGCATGCATATCTAAGGGGGACAAGTTAATTTCAGTAATCCATCCTTCAGCGCGTAATGCCGCCCGCAAGGTATCTAAGGGATGACCAGTTTCAATTTCTTCTGGACGGTAAGCCCCCAAGATCAAAAGGCGTTCACTTCGATCGAAGCGTAAGAGGAAATGGATCCATTCCAGAGTATCCCGGTCACACCACTGCAGGTCGTCGATGGTTAATAAAAGAGGTTGGTTTAATCCCAGGATGGCACGCGCTAAAGCTTCAAATAAGCGCTTACGTTGCCATTCTTCAGTTAATGGACCTGGTCTGGGTAAATTTGGCTTTTCAGAGTGGATCTCAGGCAACAGTCTTGAGGTTTCTACCAGCCAAAGATCCTCCAATAGCCCCAATGGTTGAGCTCGAAGCCAGGTGGTGACAGGACTGTAAGCCAATTGACCTTCAGCGGCATAGCATTGGGCATTGGCTGTCGTGATCCCCTGATGTGTGGCCCATTGACTCATCTCCTCCAGCAAGCGTGTCTTGCCGATGCCTGCTTCGCCGCTCAATAAAATGATGCGCGATCCCTGGTTTGACCGCACGGCACGCCAAGCGAGTTTTAATTGGGTGCATTCTTCTTCTCGACCAACCAGGGGGAAAAAGGCGATTGAAGCTGGTGATGTGACCGTCTTTCCTTCCTCTCCTAACAGGCTTTCGTAGGCTTCGCGCGTTGCCAAATTGGGTTTGACACCCAATTCACGACCCAAGACGGTTTCGCATACATGATAGACCCGCAAGGCACCTGTCCGATCACGATTGAGGGCATGCAGCCGGATAAGGCTTTGATAGGTCCTCTCATGTAAAGGATCCTGTTGGAGCAATCGCTGGGCATAATAAATGGCTGAGGTGAAAGCGTGTTTTTCTTCCAATAAGGCGATCAGGCGTTCCAAAGCATTGAGATAAGCCTGGTGACATTCCTCACGAAATGGCATGATCCAATCATCATAACAATCGGGCAACAGGTCCCCCCGATAAAGCGCGACGGCTTTCTCTAAAGCCTCCTGCTGTGAAGATAAATCGAGTTGATAAGTGGCGTTTTCCCCTTGTGTGAGAGCGTCCCAAAAATCATCGAGATCGAGGGAAAAGTCAGATTCTGAGCGCCATTGCAGGGTTTGAGCAATGATATCAAGATAGGTATTGGCCTCAGGAAGCGCGTGGCGTAACTGATGCAAGAGGTACCGAAGATTGGTGCGGGCCTGGGTTTCGTTGGTGTCAGGCCAAAAGAGAAAAGCTATGTGCGAGCGGCTTTGGGGAGCATCCCTGTGCAGGATCAAGTGGGCTAGAAGGGATTGAAGGCGTGGGGTATTGAGGTCCTTGATTGGGACTGAGTTATAGGTAATGCTAAATTCACCCAGTAACGAAACTCTCAGCATTTGGTTTAATTCCACAAGAAAATGCTAACAGATTTTGTACGCCCTTAATTACAATCATAACATTTTAAATTAATAAAATCCACTTTTACACAAAGGTTATTGTTAGAAATTAGATGGATTACTTGAAAGCTTTATTCAGGAAGGATTAAAACGACTTTACTTTCTATCGTAAAGCTCATCTATAGATTCGCTATTATGAATTTGTGACAATTCTATGGTCCCATGCAGGGTGAAGGCAGTCCCGCGCCAGAACGATAGCCGCACCATTCATAGGTTCCACCATCCCTGTTCCCTGAAAACTGGTTCATGCTGACCAAGTAGAAGGTGAAAGGTCCCGATGAAGGTAAGCTTGTCCAGGTTCCTGTCAGCGTTCTTTTATCAGCAGAAAGTGTGCCACTCAGAGATACAATATCTGGGCCGAAGTTGAAAGAGCCACTGACTGCTGAACCTGTTTGCGTGAGGGTGAACATGACGGTTTCATGCATCTCACTCGGTACACCAAAAGATGTCGTCCAGGAGCCGGTCCAGTTGTAGTCTGGTGTGGTTGTGATTGTTGGTGTCGCAGTGAATGTGGGGGTGGGTGTCGGTGGTGGTGTGTAGATCGGCAAACCTGCTGTGGATCCCACCACGCTGGCGTAATAACCCCACAACCAGCACTCTCCAGCTCGATCCGGGTTCTTGATGATCCAATACTCCCCATCTGTTGATCTGCCAACCACTTCGGCTTGCTCACCCACCAATAGAGCGCCGATATAATCATAGATCTTCCCAGGTCCTATGCGACAGTTGGTATCCATGCTGACGGTGACCATCGGTTTTTCCAGAGTGGGGGTTAACGTTATGGTTGAGGTCAGGGTGATGGTGGGGCTGGGGGTCTCGGTTGGGGAAATATCTGGCGGTAAGGGTTCATTGGGAGAAGGTTCACCTTCTGCTTCATCAGGTTTTCCAGAGGCAGCCAATGTAGCAGCAACAATTGTTTGAACACTTTGCCCTGCTCTCAGGGTAGCAGCAACGATCGTCTGGGCGCGTTCATCGACGGATAGACTTGTATCTGGTCCACAGCTGGAAATACAAATCGGCCAGATCATGATCAGCAATAAAAACAACGTTTTGGATAAGAACATAGACTTTTTTGGCATCGTTTTTCTCCTATTCAATAACTTGCTGCGATTAATAAATTACATGGCTCCGAAAAAATATAAAAAAATTGAAAACTGGTGGATAAATTTCACGAAAAAATTTTAAGATGAACAGCTCACTTTTATTAACTTGAATAAATTCATTAT
>CAZWDG010000162.1:2465-4631 GCA_964633075.1 uncultured Candidatus Brevefilum sp. | reverse complement strand
CCCTCACCTCAATCCTCTCCCTGCGTGAGGGAGAGGAGGAATGCAGGCGAGATATGCAAAAATTGATCGTATGCTGAAATTTGCAGATGAGAAGTTAAATAAGTTATTATCCGGGTTTCATTTTCATGACTTCAAGTAAATAATTTCCTAGAAACCTGTTGCCATTTCCACTGGTCTATGGTAAGATAAATCTCGTTCCCTAACAGGGAATCGTTGTTTATTTTAATTAGTGATAAGCATATCAGAAGGAGAAGAACCACTATAAGTAGCAAAGATGATTATCGGATCAATAAGCAAATCCGTGCCACAAAAATTCGTTTGATCGACGAAGATGGTGAAAACATTGGGATTGTGAATTTGAAAGAAGGTTTAGAACGCGCCGAAGCTGCTGAATTGGACCTTGTCGAAGTAGCACCCAGTGCCGATCCACCCGTCGCCAGAATCATGAATTTTGGCAAGTTCCTTTACGAAAAGGAAAAGAAAGAACGGGAAGCACGCAAAGCACAAACTAAGATCGAGATCAAAGAGATTCAATTAAGGCCAAAAACGACGGATCATCACAAAGGTTTCAAGGTGCAGGATGCCCGACGGTGGCTGAAAGATGGGATGAAAGTCCGTGTTACCATTCGTTTTCGTGGTCGAGAAATCACTTATCCAGAAATTGCTCTGGAGGATCTCAGAGAAATCGCTGAAGAATTATCAGATGTATCAGATGTTGAACAAGCCCCCCAGTTGGAAGGGCGAACGATGTTCATGATGCTTGCACCGACCAAACCTAAATCTCGATAATCAATTGATGAAGATACGTTAAATATGTTGAAACCCTACGGCTATGTAATCTTTTGCCGTAGGATTTTCGTGAAAGGAGTATTTGATGCCTCAAAAACAAAGAGATGGCAAGTACAAAATGAAGACTCATAAGGCGACATCGAAACGGTTTAAGATGACCGGTTCCGGGCAAATTATGCGGACGAAAATCGGTAAAGGCCACCTGCGCCGCCGAACACCGGATCGAACCAAGTATTTGTTCGAGCGAATGATCCCGGTTAAGACCCGATCCCTTCGGAAGAAGGTTCGACGACTTGCGCCCTATATGAGCAAAAAAGATTGAATTCATTGGAATAATTATTATGGTTGCGGCTGTTGGGTGCAGGCAACGGGTGAGAATGATCATTCACCGGCGCCCAAGAGCTCGCAAAGGAGCGTAAAATGGCACGTGTAAAAGGTGGGCCGTCTAGATATAAACGGCACAAGAAGATCCTCAAGCTGAATAAAGGCTACTATGGTACCAAGGGCAAGCTGTTTCGTCGGGCAAATGAACAATACCTTAAAAGCCAGTGGTATGCTTATCGTGACCGCCGAAACCGCAAGCGGGATCTGCGCAAGTTATGGATTGCACGCATCAATGCAGCTGCTCGGTTGAACGGCACAACCTACAGCAAACTGGTTCACGGCTTGAGGCAGACGAATATCAACCTCAACCGGAAGATGCTGGCGGATCTAGCCGTGCGAGAGCCGGAAGCTTTTGCTGCTATTGTCCAAAAAGCCTTAGGATAACAGGAAATTCTAATAATAAAAGAGACCCCCAGGATTGTAAATATCCCGGGGGTCTTTGCTTTAACAATAGTTGATTTATTCTTCTGCTGATGTAGATATCGGTGGTGAAAAAAGCATCAGACGGTTGTTCTTGGCATCTGTCACCCACACTCCTCCCTGAGGATCCACGGCAAGACCGCCAACTATCCCAATTTCATTGGGTCCGGTGCCAAAGCTGCCCCAGGTGAGAAGGAAGTTTCCTTCCAGGTCAAAGACCAATACCCGACCCATGATCGGATCCGCCACATAGGTGTTATGATCTCGATCAATCGCCAGGAAGGGCTTGTTGTCCAATGATTCGCCAAACCAGGCTTCGACATCCCAGGTGATATTTGTAGGATAGCTGAGGGTATCCGCTTGGGGGATCAAAATCTGGATGCGCGAATTCCAGGTGTCAGCCACATATACCCTGCCCAGTTCGTCAACCGCAACGCCCACAGGCTCATCGAATTGCGCCACCCGCATGCCTGCACCACCGAAGGCGGTCAGGTCATTGCCGTCACTGTCGAAGACAATCACGCGTTTGTTCCCTGTATCGGTGACAAAAATGCGCCCTTCACTGTCCACAGC
>CAZWDG010000162.1:0-2455 GCA_964633075.1 uncultured Candidatus Brevefilum sp. | reverse complement strand
ACCCCGCGTGGCCCCCAAAAATGGAAGCGAGATTCAGCCGCCCCAAACTGCCCCCACATCTTGATGAACTCACCCTCTGCCGTAAACTTCTGGATGCGATGGTTCCAGGTGTCCGCCACGTACACTGATCCATCCGGGGCGACGGCCAATCCCCAGGGTTCATTAAAGGCACCAGCAGGCGCCATGATATTGGTATTGTAATCGCTGGCACCGAATTCACCCCAGGCATGCAGCAGGTTGCCATCAGGATCAAGATGTAAGATACGATGGTTGAGGGAATCGGCGATATACAGGGTGCCATCTGGGGCGATGTCGATGTCCCGTGGCGTGTTAAACTGATAGGCATCATTTCCAACTAAGATCAGATTTGCGTCCAGGCTGATGGTGTTCGCTTCATAAGGATCCACAGTGGGTTCGAGTGTGATGGGGGCTGCCCCATACTCCCAGATTTGTGAAACGATATCCTTACGGAGATACATCTGGAAGGAGTCAGATGGTTGCCAGTTTTCCAAGGTGAGGGTGTTGATGTTTGCCAGCCGAGAATAGGGTTCGTAATTACGATTGAACCAGATCTCCCACAGGGCAGCACGCATCTCTGGATTGCTCAGGGCGTTAAAGGCTCTTTGGAAGGTGAGGTTGTAATACGCCTGGGTTGGCCACCACAGGCGGTGATAATCAAACTTAATATAGTCGTTCCCCACAACAGGTTCGATCAAGCCAAAATTACCGCTGCCGACCAAGATGATGGGCGCATCGCGCAGGTCACGGGTTGGATTTTCTGAATACCAGACTTTATTGGGATAATCGCGAAAATACCACCAGTAAGGATATAAAAGGTCACTGTCGTAGGCGACTTTGATGTCTTTACCACCAGTCAGCCGAAAACTGATCTCTTCAACCTGTTCAAGGACATCCTTTGGATCGCGGGCAGCATGGGCATAAACCAGAAATTCCATGGCTGTATCGTACAGGATAAAATTCGCTCGATAGGCTGTGCGTATCGTGATCAGGGAGAGCAGGACGATCAACAGGATCAAGGTCAGTTTGGTAATTTGTTTGAGGGTCCATCCTTTCAACAGGAAGAAAAGACCAATTGCCGATGCAATCATACTGATAAAGGCGAGCAGGAAAGTACTGGTTGCTTCCAATTGTGCAAGTTGATTGCCCTGAAAGGGGGGCGTTGGACCAAGCAAGACGCTAAAGGTGCGGAAACTTGTCAGAAGGAACAGGGCACCAACGATCAGGACCAGCCAGGCACGCTGCCGTTTGAAAAGATCCCATTGGAAGGATTCGAGCAAGTGACCAAAACTCCAACCGCTGGTCAAGATCAGGGGCATGGCGATGTGGGTCGTTAACCAGGGCATGCGTTCACCAGCAAAGCTAAAGGCGATCAAACTCATCACTGACCAATAGAGCAAAAAGGCCAGGACAGGTGGTTGGCGTACTTCACCTTCATTATCAACAAGGCGCGATTGCCAACCTTTTTCCTCTATCCTTTCCACGTTTTCATCGGTCGCCTCATCCAACTCTTCTCGTTTCAGGTCGCTGGAGTCATCTTTTTCAATGGACTCATTTATTTGTGGTGATTTTTCATCAAGCTTGAATGATCGAGCAAGGATTGGCAGCCCCATGACTGCAGCTAAAAGCGTTCCGAAGGCAGGTAAAAATTCATACATTGGAATCTGCACCAGGGCGTAGTAGTAAAGGGGTTGAGTTCCACGAGTCACACCTTGTTGCGCGATCCAATAGCCCAGCGCTCCCATCAATCCCATTGGGAAGCCGCTACCCTGAGTGAAGAGGGAGGTGTAGAAGATGATGAAAATACCCCAGAAAATGCCGATGTTGAGCACCCAAACTTTCCAATGCCACCACAATCCGATCAATATCGCAATCACAAATAATGGGAGGAAAAAGAGGGCGGATGTAATCATCCCATTGGTGCTATAGTCAAGGGGGTTATAACCGAGGATGTCCATTGGTAATGCAGCTAAGAGGGGTAAAACGATCGACCCCTGTAGGATCAATAAGTCAAATGAACGCTCATCCCGGATTGCATGCCAGCCGATCCCTTTTATGAGGAAATAAGCTGCGCTGATCAATCCAGCCAGCAAGCTCAAGATGAGTCCCCCGATGATCAATCGGGTGGTTGAATCCAGTTCACTAAACATGATACCAATGCCTTCATCTCCTGCTGTAGAAGGCGCATTGCTGAGGGCATTGTAGCTATAACCAAAGGTCAACAAGCCGATGACCAAGGTGAGCAGGACGATGAAGAGAAAGATGGTGCGGAGTTTTTTATCGCGCCAGGATTTTGTCATCAGGCGAGTGGCAAAGATGACGGCTAAGAAGATCAATAGCTCCGCAGTGAAAATATACGCTGTAGCTTTATCAGTAAAATGCAAGGCGGTGATGGTGGTGATGAATAAGAGGGTTCGCTTACGACCGTACTGGAGAT
>CAZWDG010000161.1:0-4634 GCA_964633075.1 uncultured Candidatus Brevefilum sp. | reverse complement strand
AGTGGGGGTGGGCGTTTTGCTGCTGAAGATTGAGAGCTGGATGCCGTCACCGCCGCCAACAAGGTAAACGACCAGGAGCACAATCCCAGCGATTGCCAGCAAAATCGCAATGGCACCGATGATATAGGGGCCAAGCTTTTGTTTCTTTCGATAGGACGAAATGATGTCTCTTGCATCTTTTTTGCTCATAAGGTTTCCTTTACAAATTAAGCTCAACCGAACGGACATGCAGGTGATGCTGTTTGCTTCAATCGTTACTAGTCTTATTTTAGCCGAAAATCAAGCTGCGGTCGAGTCTTGTGGTTTTCATAAAATAGAAAGCATTACTTGAAAGATAAAACTGTCAGAAAAATCAAGATTGAGCTGATTCTAACGCAACAGCCCCTTTTCGGCAATCTAAAATGCGCTTCATGAAATGGCCGGTGTAGGATTGTGACATCTCACAGATTTCCTCTGGTTTGCCCTCGGCAATGATCTCGCCCCCTGCGTCACCCCCTTCCGGGCCGAGGTCGATGATCCAATCCGAAACCTTGACGATATCCAGGTTATGCTCAATGATCACAACCGTGTTGCCCTCATTCACCAGGCGTTGGAGCACGTCGATCAATCGGTGGACATCAGCCGCATGCAGGCCAACCGAGGGCTCGTCGAGCACGTAAAGGGTGCTGCCCGTGGAGTGGCGGGAGAGCTCTTTGGAGAGTTTAACGCGCTGCGCCTCACCGCCAGACAGGGTGTTGCCAGATTGCCCCAACCGAATATAGCCCAGCCCGACATCCTGGAGGGTTTTCAGGCGGCGGGTGATCTTGGGGAAGGCTTCAAAGAACGCCGCAGCGGAATCAATGGTCATATCCAGCACTTCCGCGATGTTTTTTCCTTTAAATTGGATCTGCAAGGTCTCGCGATTATAGCGGGCCCCATGGCACACATCGCAGGGCACATAGACATCCGGCAGGAATTGCATTTCAATCTTGAGCTGCCCCTGTCCAGCGCAGGCTTCGCAACGTCCGCCCTTGACGTTGAAACTGAAGCGCCCTTTTTTGTACCCGCGCATTTTGCTTTCAGGGAGTTCAGCAAATAAGTCCCGGATGGTGTCGAACACACCGGTGTAGGTGCCGGGATTTGAGCGGGGCGTACGACCGATGGGTGATTGGTCAATGTTGATGACCTTGTCAATATGCTCGATCCCCTCCATCGTATCGAAATCACCCGGGTTGGTGCGGGCATTATGGAGCTGACGCGCCAGTGAGCGGTAGAGGGTGTCGATCAACAGCGAGGACTTGCCGGAACCGGAGACGCCGGTCATGCACACAAATCTTCCCAGAGGGATGTCGAGGGTGATATTTTTGAGGTTGTTCGCACGAGCACCTTTCAAGATCAGGTGTTCACCATTACCATTTCGGCGTGTCTCCGGGATGGGCACAAACAAGCGTCCGGAGAGATAGGCGCCTGTCAGCGATGTGGGATGGTTGATGATCGCTTCTGGTGGCCCTTCTGCCACCACCTCACCCCCATGGTCACCTGCCCCAGGGCCCATATCCACGATCCAATCCGCCCGGCGGATGGTCTCTTCATCGTGTTCCACCACCAGGACCGTATTGCCCAAATCCCGCATACCTTCCAAGGTGGTCAGCAGGCGGTTGTTGTCACGCGGGTGCAACCCGATGGAGGGCTCGTCCAGGACATACAGCACCCCCATCAGCCGCGAACCAATTTGGGTTGCCAGGCGGATGCGTTGAGCTTCACCGCCTGAGAGGGAACCAGCGGAACGCTGCAGGGTCAGGTAGTCCAAGCCAACATTGACCAGGAATCCCAGGCGCTCCCGGATCTCTTTGAGAATGCGCTCAGCGATGATGCGTTCGCGTTTCGTGAAAGGGGAAGAGTCGCCCGACAGGTAATCTATCCATGCCAGGCTGCGCCTGACAGGCCAGCGGCTGACCTCAATGATGTGTTTATCATCGATGGTGATCGCCAGGGCTTCCTTTCGCAGGCGATCGCCGCCGCAGGTCTGACAGGGGCGCTCAGACATGAATTCGCTGATCTGGGCTCGGACATAGTCCGAGTTGGTCTCGCGGTAGCGGCGTTCCAGGTTGTTGATCACGCCTTCAAAGGAGGCCCGGAAGGAGCTCTTGCGCCCATTGCGCCCGGTAAATTCCACCATCAACTCCTTGCCACCGGTGCCGTACAGGATTTTATTTAACTTATCCTCAGAGATGGTTTCGATCGGCGCTTCAACGTCGATGTGGTAATGCTTGGCGACGGCTTCTAGCATCTGCCAGTAATAGCCGCCGTCCTCTTTGGGTCCGTTCCAGGCGGTGTCGGCAATGGCGCCGTCGATCAGCGAAATAGAAGGATCGGGGATGAGCAGGTCGGGATCAATTTCCAAACGGCTGCCGAGGCCCTGGCAGGTGGGGCAGGCGCCATGGGGCGTGTTGAAGGAGAAGGTGCGCGGTTCAATCTCGGTGATGATGCTGCCGTGCTCCGGGCAGGCCAGGTATTCTGAGAACTGGATATCGCGCGGTGTCTCTTCGGAAAGAATTTGCACGGTGACATAGCCATCGCCGAACTTGAGAGCGGTCTCGACTGAATCTGTCAGGCGTGAACGGGCTGCTTTGATATCCTCATCCCCCGGATTAGCGTCCAGGATCAGGCGATCCACCACAGCTTCGATGGTGTGTTTTTTATAGCGATCAAGATCAAAAACCTCTTCCAGGGTGTGGGTCTCGCCATCCACACGCACGCGCAAGAAACCCGCTTTGCGGATCTCTTCAAAGACCGCCTGGTAGGTGCCCTTGCGTTCCCGCACCAGGGGTGAGAGGATCTGCAGGCGGCTGCCCTCCGGCAGGCTTTCGATCGCATCGACGATCTCCTGGGCGGATTGCTTTTGTACCACCCTGCCGCAGACCGGGCAGTGGGGGATCCCCACGCGGGCGTACAGCAGGCGCAGGTAGTCGTAGACTTCCGTCACCGTCCCCACGGTGGAGCGGGGGTTGTGGGAGGTGGCTTTCTGGTCAATCGAGACTGCTGGCGAGAGCCCTTCAATAGCGTCCACATCGGGTTTGTTCATCTGCCCCAAGAACTGGCGGGCATAGGCGGAGAGGGACTCGACATAGCGTCGCTGTCCCTCGGCAAAAATCGTGTCGAAAGCCAGGGAACTTTTCCCTGAGCCGGACAGACCGGTGATCACCACCAGCTTGTCGCGGGGGATCTCAACGGTGATGTTTTTGAGGTTGTGTTCGCGTGCCCCCACCACGTGCAGGTTCTCACGTGCCATCATTTTAAGGTCATTCATTCTGCTAATTATAGCACAAACGTTTTATTAATTCTGTCAAACGCGCAATCAAATATTATACCCCGCATGAGATGGGGCGCGTGAGTCTGGGTGTAAAAAATGTAATTGGTGAATGGTAAATTAGTGAATGGAACATCTTCTGGATTGGTTTCATGAAGCATCATTCAAATGCGCATTAACTAATTTTTAGTCCATTCACCATTCACCATTCACCACTCACCATCCCATCTTTTACCAAATCCATTATATAATTACCCCGTTCATTCACTATCTAAGGAGTTATTTATGGAACCAAAAGAGAAAAAGCGTGCCCAGTTTGGCTGGGTGATGTATGACTGGGCGAACTCAGCCTTTGCCACCACGGTCATGGGCTCTATTCTGCCCAATTACTTTGCAGCTTATATTGCCACGGAGGGTGCGCTGGCCATCTGGGGCTATACGGTCGCGATTGGCAGCCTGATCGCGGCGCTGATCAGCCCGGTGTTGGGCGCCATCGCCGATTTCCGCGGCTCAAAGAAAAAGTTCATGGCCTTCTTCATCGCGCTGGGCGTGATCAGCACGGCTTTGATGTTCCTGGTCGATCAGCCAGGGGATCAACTGCTGGCATCGGTCCTTTATATCCTGGGTACGATCGGTTTTGCTGGCTCACTGGTCTTTTATGATGCCCTGTTGCCGCATGTGGCGAATGAAGACGAGATTGACCAGGTCTCTTCACGGGGGTATGCCATGGGCTATATTGGCGGTGGCTTGCTGCTGCTGATCAACGTCGCCATGATCTTCCTGGGTCCTTCGTTGCTGCCCAATATGGATGAAACCGAAGCCACCAAGTTGATGATGCGCCTCAGCCTGGCCAGTGTGGCGATTTGGTGGGCGGTCTTCTCCATCCCGATCTTCCGACGGGTCAGGGAGCCTGCACGCATGGCTGAGAAAAGTGAAATCGGCCAAAATGTGCTGGCAGTCGGGTTCAAGCGCTTTTTCAAGGCGCTGAAGGATATCGCCAAGTTCCGCGACCTGTTCTGGTTCCTGCTGACCTTCTTCGTGTATGCCAACGGGATTGGTACGATCATCACCATGGCGGTTGCCTTTGGCACCGACCTGGGTTTTGGCACAATGATTCTGATTGGCACGCTCCTGATGGTGCAGTTCGTGGCTGCGCCCTTTGCCATCCTGTTCGGCAAGCTCTCTAAAACGCTGGGTGTCAAGAAGTCCATTACGCTCAGCCTGCTGGTCTACACCGCCATCGCGATTGTTGGCTACTTCATGTCCAAGGAATGGCATTTTCTCCTTTTGGGCTTTGGCGTGGCGATGGTGCAGGGCGGCAGCCAGGCGCTCAGCCGCTCGCTGG
>CAZWDG010000160.1:0-4645 GCA_964633075.1 uncultured Candidatus Brevefilum sp. | reverse complement strand
GATGTGTATAAGAGACAGACCCTGAAGATTGAAAAGCGCGATTAAATAATACAAACAAGATCTCGATCGTTGCATGAAAGCACGTTTCCCGTATGTCCTTAACAAGTAACAGGCGAATTTGCCAAATTTAAAAGATAACTAGGTCAACCCGCGGGATGGCCATTTTAGAAAGTCTTTAGTGTCAATCAATATTGTCAATCATTTATCGAGCCTTTTAACACGCGTTTTTCTATCTTTCTTAAAGATGTAGATACGCGGAATTTCTTATCAAAAAACTCAGAATAAATAGAGAAAAGTTGAACAATGGACATAATTGGATTAGAAAAAAAATCGCTTTCTGAATTGCGGACGATGGCTGATGACCTGGAAATCCCTCGACCGGCACGTCTTAAAAAAGAGAGCCTGATCCTGCACATTTCTAAAGCCTTGGGCGAGGCTGAGGGTTTGGAAATTCGTGGGGGGGTTCTGGAAATCATGAATGAGGGGATTGGCTTCCTGCGGCAAAATTATCGGATTGGGGCTGAGGATGTCTATGTATCGCAGGCTCAATTGCGTCGGTATGAGCTGCGTTCAGGCGATATGGTGATTGGACATGTGCGACCACCGCGCGAATCCGAACGCCATTATGGATTGTTGAAAGTGGAATATGTGAATGGCCTGTCACCTGAAGAAGCCCGCGAGCGACCTAATTTTGGGAGTCTAACCCCAATTTTCCCGGATAGACGTTTCGACCTTGAATATGACTCCAAGGTTCTTTCGACTCGAATCATCAACTTGATCGCCCCCATTGGCTGCGGACAGCGAGGAATGATCGTCTCCCCACCAAAGGCTGGCAAGACAACGATCTTGAAAGAAATAGCGAATGCCATTTTTATCAACCATCCTGAAGTCCGCCAGATCATGTCATTGATCGGTGAACGTCCAGAAGAGGTGACCGATATGGATCGTTCTGTAGAGGCCGAGGTTGTTGCCTCAACCTTCGATGAACCTGTTACGGCGCACGTGCGCATGGCGGAGATTGCCTTGGAACGATCTAAACGCCTGGTAGAATCAGGCCATGATGTTATCATTTTGATGGACTCGTTAACGCGATTGGCTCGGGCATATAACCTGGTCGTCAATCCTTCCGGTCGCACGCTGTCTGGTGGATTGGATCCTTCAGCCCTTTACCCACCGAAGAATTTCTTTGGGGCAGCGCGCAACCTGGAGGAGGGCGGTTCCCTGACGATAATCGCCACTGCACTTGTCGATACTGGCTCCAGGCTGGATGATGTGGTCTTTGAAGAATTCAAAGGAACGGGTAATATGGAGTTGCATCTTTCACGACGCTTGCAAGAACGGCGGACGTTCCCAGCGATTGATATTGAGCGCTCGTCCACCCGTCGTGAAGATCTGCTGCTTGGACCTGATATTTTACAGCGTGTTTGGTTGATGAGGCGAATGTACTTGCAGATGGTTGGTACGCCCCCACAAGGTGCTGGAATGGACCCTGCCGTTGCCATGGAAGCACTGATTCAGCAGATCTCACGAACAAAGACGAACATGGAATTTTTAGAATCACTTAATAATTCTTATTAACATAATTTTTACAGGTGATACGCTTGGAAAAACAAAATCAAGAAGAAAAAATTGAACAACAAAGCCTCCGAAATTGGCACTTTTGGATATCGTGGATTGTCACTGCAGCCTTGGTTGCGATCCTTATTTCGGTGCTGTACTGGCAGCCGATCTTAGCTGAAGAATTGGCGGATCGGACTGGTGCAGCTGATTCGATTTCGATCGATCCGATTGCTGAGGCTTCCGCTGCTGATCTGGCAAATATGCCTTATTTTGAAATAGAAGCTTCTGAACCAGCGCTGGTGCGCTATCCCGAGACTCAAACGATTGCCCCAACGCGCCCACGCAGTCAGCCTGTCCAATATGAGGTGATCCCAGGCGATGCTGTCTTTAGCATTGCCAAGAAATACAATATCACGCCGGAAACGCTGCTGTGGTCGAATTATGACGTGTTGAAAGACGATCCACACACCTTATCGCCAGGTCAGATGCTCATCATTCCCCCAACCAACGGCATCCTTTATGAATGGAAAGAAGGGGATACACTGGAGGTGGTTTCCAGGGATTTTCGAGCATCCCCGGATGATATTTTAAGTTGGTCTGGCAACCACTTGGACATGACCAATCCCGAGATTGATCCTGGGGAAATTATCATGATCCCTGGCGGTCAAAGGGAATTTCAGCAGTGGGTGGTCCCCACTTATGCAGTGGGCAAATCCGGCACAAATGCCACCCTGCCAGGTGGCTGCGAGATCAGCGGTGGCGGATATTATGGTGGTGGTTTCTTCATCTGGCCTGCTGCCAATCATTATCTATCGGGGAACGATTTCTGGTCTGGTCATCTGGCGATTGATATCGCTGCTGGAACAGGCGCTCCTATCTATGCCGCTGACTCGGGTGTGGTTGTGTATGCTGGTTGGGATAGCAACGGCTATGGGAACGTGGTCATGATCGATCACCAGAATGGCTATCACACCCTGTATGCACACTTGAATTCTTATACGGTTTATTGTGGATCCAACGCTGGTCAGGGGCAGGTGATTGGTTATGCCGGGTCTACAGGCAACTCGACCGGACCGCATCTCCATTTTGAAGTGCGTTATCTGGGCGGTTTTCTCAACCCCTGGACCGTTTTACCTTGAGCGATGTGTTATAATGATGTGACCCGTTCAGCTCCAGTAGCTCAACTGGACAGAGCAAGGCACTCCTAACGCCTAGGTTGGGGGTTCGAGTCCCTCCTGGAGCATCAAAAACGAGAATCAAAAAAGCGCCCGATCAGGCGCTTTTTTTGATAGTGTTTTTTTACCAATCGGAATCCATATCATCGAAGTCAATGTCGAGGTCTTCCTCCTCAAATTCTTCGGGATCTTGCCTGACCCACAGGACCAGTAAGTCCCCATTTTCTGAATCAACCGCACGAGCGGCCACAATTGGCACTTCTTTTTTGATGCCGATAGGATCCCGATACTCAAGAAACATGGTGACTTTATTTGCCCATGCCTTGTGACAACGTTCAACGAGAGCATTCCCGTTGAAGGTTCGCAAGGTTGTCCGGGCAGTATCATAAAGGAAGGGACCTTCAGTCAAGCCAGCCGTCCACCCATTGATGCCCATAACGAAATCCGTATCTACGGAGTCAAAATTAGGTGTGGGACCTTCGATAATGGTTATTTTGTTATCCATTGTTCATTTCCTCGAGAGCATCTTACCACATAAAAAGGCTTGAGACTAGCATCTGAAGGGATCAATTTTAACATTTTAAGGTCTGATAATTGATCGGTAGCTTTCCTTTCCTGTTTGAAACAACCATCCTATGGATAGGTGTTGTTATAAAACCAGTTGTAGGCATAGAAACCTCCCGTTGTGGCTTCAAGGCGGATCGCAATCCGGTAATCACCCGCCAAGGCATCGGGAATGGAGAAGGTCTGTGTAAATACACCGCCCTCACCCGAGTTGATGGTTGTGACATGGATACCGCCAAACCCCTTGGTCCCATATTTTCCCATCAGGACTTTGAAATCAATATTCTTGGGAAAGTTATTGGTTTTGATGGATACTGTTTTGTCCTTATTCACGCTGGTGATGGAAAAGGTAGGAATACCGCTATATCCACTGGGTGTCCCTGTGCTTGTGCTGGTTGTGTTGTTGTAAAACCAGTTATAAGCGTAGAAGTACCCATCGGCTGTTTGCAGGCGGATAGCAACCTGGTATTTCCCTTTCAGTCCGTCAGGGATATCGAAGGTTTTGGTGAAACTCCCACCATCCCCGGAATTGATAGTGGTAACCTGTGTGCCGCCAACGCCCTTGGTACCCATGAGACCCATCAAGACCTTAAAGTCTTTATTCTTGGGGAAATTGTTTGTTTTGATCGTCACGTTTTTATCTTCTTCAACAGCGAGGATGGAGAAGGTCGGGATTCCGCTATAGTCATCAACGCCATCCGATGTGCCTCCGCCGCTAGCACCAGTTTCATTTTCAAACGAGGATACGATCACAAGGTCACTATCTTTGGATTCAAGCCGAATGGCTATTTTCAACTCGCCCACCAGGCTGGCGGGAATATCGAAGGTTTCAAGGAAACTTGTATCGTCTCCAGCCTTAATTGTATTGACCATGACTCCGTCCTTACCCTCAGTGCCATATTCACCCATCAAGACATAAAAGCTTTCCTCTTTGGGAAAATCGATACCCTTAACGGTGACATTCGTGTCCTTTTTCACGGAGACCACAGTGATACCTGGGTGGAGGATGACCTCATCGGGAGGGGTGCCGCCTGTGTGGGAGCCAAAGTCAGCGTTTGTGAACCAGTTATAGCTGTAGTAGCCGCCGGTTGTTGAGTCGAATCGGATAGCAATTTGGCTTTTTGTATGCAGAGCGATGGGAATATTGAATGTGAACATCAATTTTCCACCAGATTTGGAATTGACCGTCCCAACCAGAATGCCGTCAATGCCTTTGGTGCCAATCAATCCCATTCGCACGGTGAAATCCTTGTTTGCTGGAAAATCGTGCGTCATGACAGTGATCTTCTCATCTTTGGTGACGCCCTCAATTGAGATGGTCGGGATGGAGCTGGCCTGGACGATGC
>CAZWDG010000159.1:0-4655 GCA_964633075.1 uncultured Candidatus Brevefilum sp. | reverse complement strand
TCTGGAGATAATATGGACAATAATTCATTTGAGAAAGAAATCGGAAAAACAACTGTATCCCCAGATGTTTTACACAAAATTGCCAGCTTGACAACATTAAGTGTACAAGGCGTCAGCAGGATGGCAAGTATTCACGGCAACTTAGATAAATTATTGAATAATAAAGAATACAAAGGTGCTGTGGTACAAGTTAAAGATGATAAGGTCTTTGTTGACATTTATGTCATTTTGATGAGTGGATTGAATGTTCGCGAAATCTCCCGCGAGATACAATCCAGGGTATCGCGTGCTATTTCCGAAATGGTAGGAATGGCTGTGGGTGGTGTAAATATACATATCATGGATATTGATTTCAGCGGTTAAATAGACAGCATTTAGCAAAAGAACATTTACAATGAAATCTCGCACAAAAGCCCGCAGCATTGCATTACAAGTCCTTTATGAGGTAGATATTAGTGGGCATGCGCCAGGGAATGTTCTAACGAAACGCTTTGAGTGGTTAAAAATGGAAGACACACTCAAACGTTTTATCAGTCAAATAGTTTCGGGGGTTATTGAGTATAAGACGACATTGGATGAGTTTATTGCAGATTTTGCGCCCGATTGGCCTCTCGACCAGGTAGCCATTATTGATCGTAATCTCTTGAGGATTGCTTTGTGGGAAATCGCTGTTTATCGAAAAACGCCCATAAAAGTGGTCATTAATGAAGCGGTCGAGTTAGCTAAACGATACGGCGCGGAAGGCTCGCCCAGGTTTGTAAATGGTGTCCTTGGGGGTTTTATCGAAAACCTGGAAGAAATAAAGTTGAGCATGGAGATTGGTCAGGATGAGAACCAGGACACATAATTTATATGCGCACTATTCACAATCTAGGTTTCGTGTCATTTCAATCCTTTTCCTGACGATTTATCTATGCGGATGTTCTTTCCCCTCCAATCAAAGCTTAAAAACCTCTGTCAGTTATGACGATACCGGCAACTATGCAACCACACCCGTTAAAGTTCAATTTGACTTGTCCTTGTCTCAACCCCTAGTCAAAGATGAGAGGATTGTAATTGAATTTCTGGATGAGGTCACTGGCCTTCCATATAATAAACAAGTTCATGAATTGAGGAAAGTTAATGACCTGGAATACAGTGTTACCATAGCCATCCCAGTGGGTTCAGTTATCAAATACCGATATGCAAAGATTGGCGAAACCTACACAGTCGAAAGTGCCCAGATTGGTGCATCGGTCCGATATCGCTTGTATTTTGTAGAACATGCTGATGAAATAAAAGATCTCCTATTTTCCTGGGGTGAGTCTTCTTCGAATGGGAAATACGGACGACTGGCAGGTATCGTTCTTGATCGAGAAACCAAAGCGCCCATTTCAGATATTTTAGTTAGTGCTGGGGGACAATTGACATTTTCGGACATGAACGGCAGGTTTTATATTGATGGTCTCGTTGAAGGCACGCATAATGTCGTTTTTTACGCAATCGATGGGCATTACCGAACCTACCAGCAAGGGGCAACAATTGCATCAGGATCCATAACTCAGGCTAACCTCTCTCTCATACCAATGCCGCTAGTCAAAGTTCGCTTCCGGGTGACACCACCGACTGAAGCCCAAGGCGCACCGATTTATTTAGCGGGAAATCTGATCCAATTCGGGAATACCTTTTCTGTTCTCAATAGTGGTTTGAGTATCAATCCCAAAGGACAACCAGTGCTAACACCACAAGACGACGGTACGCTAACGCTTGATCTTCAGGTCTATGTTGGTGCTGACTTAAGGTACAAATTTACACTGGGAGATGGTTACTGGAATGCGGAACAAAGCCCTTCTGGAGGTTTTCAAGTTCGCCAATTGGTTGTGCCAAATGAGAGTATCACTTTAAATCAAAAAATCTCCTCTTGGCGGACAACGAATTTAGAACCCATCACCTTTAAAATCTTCATGCCGCCAGATAGATCACCTAAAGATGAAAAATTTATCCAGTTTAAAGCACAGGAATGGATGGAACCCATACCGCTTTGGCCGTTAGGTGATGGAAATTTTCTTTATATTCTTTACTCACCATTGTCCAAATCATCCCCGATCAACTTTCGGTTTTGTCGAAATGCTGACTGTCAGTATGCCAACAATTCAGAGACTGATGCCATCCTGACAGTTGTGCAACCAAAAGAGGAACCACAAACAATCAACATAACTGTTGAAGAATGGAAAAACTGGCAATCCAGTACAAAGACAGAATTTAAATCCATTCCAAGTCCCGTTTTTTCAGGTCAGTATGCGACGATTATCGAATTGTCACCTGCCATGGATCCCTATTGGGATGCATACCTACCTTTAGGATTGTCAACCATCGCACAAATGGGTGCTAAAACTGTCATTTTTGCACCCCAATGGTATCTTACAGATGACAGCCTGTTATTACAACCCAAACTTGGTGTCACCCCCTTTTCAAACCAGCTAATCCATTGGCTAAATGAAACACAGGAGGCAGGTTTAACCCCTGGCCTCTTCCCACAAATTTTCCCAAGCAATGCAATTCCATCCTGGTGGACTCTGGGTTCTCATACAGATTCCTGGTGGGATGCATGGTTTGACATCTACAGTCAATTTATAATAAACTATGCGAAAATAGCAGAACAAACGGAATCCGAAATGCTTATCATCGGTGGAAAAGCTGCCTTGCCGACCTTTTCAGGAGGAATTAACCCTGACGGAAGTGACAGCGACATCCCCGAAAGGAGTGCACAAATCTGGTACGATTTGATCAAGGATATCCGGAATATTTATCATGGTGACCTGGTTTGGGCTACAAACGCCCATGAAATAATGGACCCTTTACCCGAGTTTACATACACTTTTGATGGTATCTATGTGACCATTGATAGTCCGATAGCCATTGATACGAACCCATCTTTTAATGAAATTGCTTACGGCTTTACGAGTATCGTTGATAATTTAATCTACGAAGTCTATCGGAGTACCGGTAAACCGCTTACAATTGCACTAGCTTACCCTGCCATGGACGGCGCTGCGCAAGGGCGCGCTCTTTTAGGTGACCCGTGTTATAATGACGGGCTTTTCCTTCACGATGAAGTGGACGGCTTTGCACTTGATCTTGGAGAACAAGCGCTGGTATATGAGGCTGTCCTCCCCATCGTCGCTAGTCGCCCCTGGATTTCAGGTACATCTATCCGCGGTTATGAGCCCACTGGCATCATTCACGATCAAACCTCTTCCATAGCTGGAAAACCAGCCTCTGAGATTATTGTGGATTGGTTTCAAAGAATAAATTCTGAATAGAATTTAACAGCTATACGAAAATGAATTCATTAATTGGAAGGTAAATGATTACATGACAACAATACTTAATCAATGGTTGGCAAAGCTTGGCATCGTTTCTCAAGCAAAGATTTTTTATAATTGTGATAGATCTCAATTAATGATGGCGTCAATCCAAAACAACGATGGCATCCTGACCCACGACGGCGCATTAGGCGTTATCACCACGCCCTATACCGGTCGCTCACCCGATGATAAATTTATCGTCGATTATCAGGATCAGGACAATCTTTGGTGGGGAAGAGTCAATCGACGAATACTACCTGAAACATTCAAACAGCTCCAAAATAGAATTACAGCCTATCTGAGCAACCGTGATTTATTTGTCGTCGATTGTTTTATAGGGGCGGATGAGACCTATCGTCTATCTGTCCGGGTCGTTACCGAATTTGCCTGGCAGGCAATTGCAACTGAAAATCTTTTTATCTATACCGGAGAACCGCATCTCGAAGAACCGGATATGACCATCATAGCAGCGCCTGGTTTCAACTGCCAAACCGAAATTGATTTGGTTAATTCGAAGGCAGCCATCGCTGTTGATCTTCGACATAAAATGGTGCTTATTGCTGCTTCGAAATATGTGGGCGAGATTAAGAAATCCGCTTTCACAGTTATGAATGCGATCTTACCAGAATTTAATGTCCTACCGATGCATTGTTCAGCGAACGTAGGGAAAAATGGCGATGTCGCCCTCTATTTTGGACTATCAGGCACAGGAAAGACTACACTTTCCTCAACCCCAGACCGGAAACTGGTTGGGGATGACGAGCATGGTTGGGGAGATAATGGCATATTTAATTTTGAAGGCGGGTGTTACGCCAAAACGATTCGCATCAATCCCCAACACGAACCCGTGATATGGAAAGCAATCGGCCAATATGGGACTGTCCTCGAAAATGTGTATATTTCACCGGACAGCCTCGAGCCGGACTTTAACGATGAACGCTTCACGGAAAACACCCGTGCAGCCTATCCACTTTCTTATGTGGATAATATCATCCCCGAGGGCATTGCGAATCACCCTAACCATCTCTTTTTTCTAACAGCAGACGCGTTTGGGGTGATGCCGCCAATAGCAAAATTAGATCCAGAGCAAGCAATTTACTTTTTCCTATCAGGATACACCTCAAAAGTTGCTGGGACGGAGCGTGGCTTGGGACAGATGCCCAAAGCGACCTTTTCAACTTGCTTTGGGGAACCCTTTTTACCCCTAACCCCTAACATCTACGCTGACCTTCTCAAATCGAAAATTGCCAAACATGGCAGCAACATTTGGTTAGTCAACACAGGTTGGACCGGGGGCGATTATAATAC
>CAZWDG010000158.1:0-4658 GCA_964633075.1 uncultured Candidatus Brevefilum sp. | reverse complement strand
GCTGATAGCTGATAGCTGATAGGAGATAGGGGGATAATTGAAGTTTCATTTTTTCCGTCTTCCGTCCTCGGTCTCCCGTCGTTATGCCAAGGTTTTTCGACCCCGGAGATTTATAAATTCAAGAATGCCAAATAAAGTCCCAAACAGAATATGCGGTCCAAAGGCGACCAGGTAAAGGAGCAGACTGTAGGAAAGCGCTAGGTCTTTCTCTACATTGAAGGTGGATAGCGCCAGGATGACGAGGTATTGAAATACACCCAGCTTGCCCGGGATAGCGGGCACCGTGATCCCGACCTGGAGGACAAGCAGCAAAAAGATGGCGGCGGAAAGAGGCAACCCCAGGTGGAAAGCTTGGAAGAGGGTGTAATTGAGCAGCGCGCCAACCACCCAGACCAGGAAGGACCAGGCTTGCAAACCAACTCCCACCAGTGGGGCGTTGAAAACGTCCAGCCCCGCCAGGGCCTGGTCCAGGGCGTTTTGCAGTCTGCCCCCCCACTTGCCAGGGATGAGGCGCAGGAACGCACCCAACCAGGTGATCAGCTTTTCCCTTAAGAGGAACAGGACTAAAGAGATCCCAAACAAGGTCAGGGTCAGGATTAGAAAGGACTGCCTTGAATCCCGGAACCAGTCAGGCAGCGAGATCGCCAGGGGAAGAACAAGCAAAAAGGAAAGCAGGGTCAGCAGGTCGAGGAGCTTTTCGACGGCAATTGACCCCAGGGTGCGGGCGGGTTTGAAGGGCTGGTTGAACGCCATACGGGCTAACTCGCCAAGACGAGCGGGGATCAAGAGGTTGAGCATCTGGCTGAAGAAAAGCAACCCCGACAGGCGGGTGAACACGGCCTGGCTTTGCTGAGGATAATAGAGCAGGCGCCAGCGCCCAGACCGGAACAGCGTGCCGATGACCGAGAGGAACAGGCTGAGGCCGACAAAGCGCCAATCCAGATGGGTGAAGGCGTCGCTCAGCTCCGAAAGGGAAACCTGGCGGAAGGCGAGCCACAAGAAGAGGGCACTCAACACAGCCCCGAGGGCAAGGTGCCAGGGGCGCAGATGGACGCCTTTGATTAATTGGTGCAGCCAGCCCTGGGCAACGGTTGGGGCTGTTTCGTTTGGCTTTGGCGATTGATCTGGTTCAGTCATTGACATAAGATTTGGCAGCGCTTCAATCATATTGTGCGGTCAGGTTCATCCCTAATAATACACCACCTAGCGTAGAAATGATAAGGCTGAGGATGACGTTGAGATTGACAAAGGCGATCGCGAACAAGGAAAGGATCAGCCATTTCGCCAGGCCAACACCAAGGTCGGTCAGATGATTTTTGGGACAATGCCATAGGCCTGATCTGTCCTTAAGGGAACTTTCAAACCAAGCATGGGAGGATGAAGGATCACTATGAAGAAAAACTGCTGTGACCAAACCGAAATAAATCCACAGAATGGCACCCAGTTTGGTCCCGAGCATGAAGGCGTCCATGAACCCAAAGATTTGGTGCGCCAGCAGTCCACCGGCCAGGCCAGCCAGCAATGCTCTTACCTGCGGAGTCACCTTGGGCCAGGCACACCAGACCATGCGGGCAAAGCTGGTGAGGAGGGCAAGGTAGGCTGCCAAGCCGGGAAGCCCCAGGTCAACCGCCATCGTCAGAACTTGATTGTGGGGGTGGGGGATTTGCGGGTTGACAGCAGTGAAAAAGGGGTAAAGCCGGTTAACCAGTGGGTGGAAGGTGCCCAAGCCAAGGCCGGTGAGGGGGAAATCCTGGATGAGCAGCAGCGCCCGGCGCCAGATCTCCATTCGACCTGGCAGGGTGCCGCCTCGTTGGGTATCCAGCAGTGTGATCAGGGTTGCGAGATCCCCATGGGCGAAGCGCTGTAGCAGGACTGCGAAAGCCAACAGTAAAAGTGGGATAGCCCACAGGTAACGCCGATCCTTGATGACCGCCAAAGCCAGCAAGCCTGTGATTGCGCCGAGGTAAGCGCCGCGCGATTGGGTCAGGAAGAGGATGAAAGTCACCAAGATCAAACCCAGGATGAGGAGGAGCACGAAGACGAAATGCGCCAGGCGACCGTTCTGGTTGTGGTTCGAGAAGTCAAAGAATCCAAGATTCCACAGAATATTAGCCAGGAGCGGGAGAAAGAAAACCAGGGCGCCAGCCATGAGGTTGAAGTGAATCCCTCCCCCGCTGATCGATCGGGGGACATGCTTCACCAGACGGGGTAAAGCATTGTAAAGGGCCGGCAGTTCAAAGAGTTTGTCCTCATACCAGTCCGTACCGATCAATCCCAGAATGGCAACACCGATGGCCAGAAGCACCAGGGCAAACACGGCTAGGCTCAGGCGTTTGGGAGTGTGCACAGCGTTCACAACGACATAAAAAAGGGAGATCCCCAGGATGAGGCCGTGTACCTTGGGTATGGTCAGGCACTGATCGATTGAGATGGTAAAGCTAAGGGGCAACATCAGCAGCAGCCCCAGGATGGGGACGTCCATCGGCGTTCGCCACCAGCCTGTCAGCGCGCCGTGAAGGAACCACAGACCAATCAGGACGATCAAGCCCAACGTGGGGGCGTGATCCCGCACCATCAGGAGGGCATATAGGATGGCCGTCAGGGAAAAGATCAAACCCAGGAGAATGTCTGACTTGCTTTGGCACGCCAAAGCGGAGAGGCGTTTGTAGAATGATTTTGCAGCTTGGCGGGCGTGTTCTAAGGTTGGCATAATCTTAATCACCCCCTGATAGACGCCTCAGCCCTTGTAGCGCAGTCGTGTTCTTTGAGTCTGCTACCAGCACAGCCCGGTAGGCTGCCAGGGCTTGATCTGTGAGACCTGCTTGTTCATAAAGCCGTCCCGCTTGCAAGTAAATCTTGGTGTTGGGAAAGCGCATCAGGTCAAGGGCTGTTTCTATCGCCGTGATCGCTTGATCGATTTGATCAAAGTCTTCGTAAAAGCTGGCTAATTGGACATAAGGTTCTGGGAAAATGGGATATCGTTCGATGATGCTTTCAAAAGCCAGCTCGCCAGAATAATAGACTTCCTGGGCTTTTGTTGAGAGATGATTGTCTTTGAAGATTTGCGCCGCACGGACATAATAGGCGCGTTGAGGGACATCCGTCAGTGCCAGAGCGGTTTCAATCGCCATTATGGCCTGGTCAGGCTGTCCACTGTCGAGGTAAACCCTGGCAAGGCGAACGTAAGCCGGGTCAAAGCTGGGGAACTGCGTGATCAGCGCTTGATAAGCTGCTATTGCCTGTTCGATCAACCCGGCAGATTCCATGGCGTCAGCGTAGGAAAGGCGAAAATTTGGATTAGCCCGATCACGCGCAAGGGCCTGGCGGTACCAATCCGAGGAAAGCTGGTAATGTCCTTGACTTGCATAAAGGCTGCCCATAGCGGCATACCCATCAGCGCTTTGGGGTTTAAAGGCGATGGCCTTTTCAAAATGCGCTAAGGCTTCTTCTGGGGCTTGATCGCGTTCATAGCTCAACCATCCCAACCCAATCCAGCCATCCAGGGAGGTGGGATTTTCTATCAACAGACACTGATAAGTCAGCTCCGCTTGGTCCCAGGCTGTCTGACTGCGATAGATCAGACTGATTTGGCTCATCCACTTCTCCCTCTGTGTGGCGAATGGATACTTTTGGACCGCACTCTCCAGTAAGGTGATCGCCCGGTCATCCTCACCATTGTCTTGAAGCGTCCTTGCCAGGGGAAGGGCGTATCTCAAAGAATCGATCTCATAGGCTGCTTGATAGGCAAGGGTGGCCAGGGTCGTAATGCCATAAGCTGTCGCTTCGCTGGCCACCTCTTCTAGCGCAGATACATTCCCAATGCTTTTCCAGGTTTTAATCGCCTCAAGATACGCTCCTCCTTGATAAAAATATTCCGCTCTAACGTCCAGCGATTGGAGTTCACGATAATTTGTGATGCTATCCACCCAGCGGTTTGCGGACGCCACTGTGACCTTATCCTCGAAATCCCCATCCGCCGTCATATCCCTTTGTAAGTGAGCTTGTTCAAGCGCGAAGCGGCGAATCCATATATCCCCATGCGGGTGGTAAGGGGGTGACGGGGGAAGCTGCCAAGAGGTGTGCTGATCGGAGAAGATGCGTTTGATGGCTCTTATCGACCAGAGATTGTTCGCCAGCGCACCGGGCAGCATCGAAGGGATGAGGGTTACGATGAGCAAGGCGGCGAGGACCAATCCGTAGAGAACCCTTTGATTATGCGGCATTGTATTGAATGATTTGGAATTTTTGGGGAGAGAGTTACGCGCTCAGTAGGCGCCTTTACCCCTGAGAACGATCAGGACGGTTTTAATCAAGATCTGGATATCCAACCAGATCGAAAAGTGCTGAATATAGTAAAGATCCTCATCCGTATGGAGGTGCATGGGTTTGTCACTGCGACCGTTGACCTGCCACCAGCCCGTCAATCCCTGGGGAACAGCAAAGCGCATGTGCTGCCAAGGTTGGTAATACTTGACCAGTTCTGGCAGCTCAGGGCGCGGCCCGACCAGGCTCATGTCCCCTTTGATGATGTGGATCAGCTGCGGCAGTTCGTCCAGGCTGGTCTTGCGCAAGAATTTTCCGACCCGTGTGACGCGCGGATCATTCGGCAGCTTGTGGATGGGTGGCACCTGTCCCCCCTACTGGAGCATTTCGGTTAA
>CAZWDG010000157.1:0-4720 GCA_964633075.1 uncultured Candidatus Brevefilum sp. | reverse complement strand
GATTGGTATCGAGAAGATAAATACCAGACTTGTCAAAAGGATCTGCCAATCCTTTGCCCTTTGAAATTTCATCAAATACCTGATTTCAATCAGCAAAACAAGCAGGATGACCAGGTAGCTGACGAAAAACCAGAACGGATTTTTCCCAACGATTAGATACAATAGGGTGTAATATAACCAGTAAAATGGTCGAAAGCGACCTGCCAGCAGATCGTAGTTCATGCTGAAGTCACCTTCCAAGATCTTTTGTACTTCTACATAGATATAGGCATCATCCATCACACCAAATTGAGGAGACTGCAACCTGGGGAGCATGATCAGCACGGCTATCAGCAGAGGCAGCAATGCAATAAGCAAGGATTTTCTTTGTTCTTGAGTCATCGGTTAATGCTTCACTCTCATGCCATTATAATGCATCGCGTTATCAACGCCGGTACAATCCGGGTTATAATAAAAAACTGGTTAATGATCCAGATTAAGGTTTTGATATGGCACAAAAATTCATCGCATTGGTGCCCATGCGGCATCACTCAGAGCGTGTACCCGAAAAGAATTATCGGCCATTGGCTGGTAAGCCCCTATTTCACCATATCCTCAACACCCTCAGGGAGGTTCCTGAGCTGGATGGGATCCTGGTGGATACGGACAGCCCCGTGATTATGGCGGGTTTAGAGGAACATTTTCCGGAGGTAGAGGTTATTTCCAGACCGTCTCATCTGTGTGGCGATGCGGTTTCCATGAATGAGATTTTGATTCATGATACTGGAATCATTGAAGCGGATTATTATCTCCAAACCCATTCAACCAATCCACTTTTGCTCTCTGGAACGGTTAAAGCTGCAATTCAAGCTTTTATTGAGAATATCCCCGAGCATGATTCTCTTTTTGGCGTAACACGTCTCCAAAAGCGACTATGGGACCAGCTCGGTCGCCCAATTAATCACGATCCCCAGGTTTTGCTGCGCACCCAGGACCTGCCGCCTATTTTCGAGGATAATTCGTGTATCTATATCTTTTCGAGGAAAACGCTCCTTTCACACCGCAACCGCCTGGGTGACTGTCCATTGATGTTTGAGATTCCTCCCATTGAAGCCTGGGATATCGATGAGGAACTCGATTTCACTATTGTGGAGACTTTGTACCAACATCTTTTTGGCCAGTCGTAATCATCTATTGGCGTGCCACAAGGATTGAAGGAGTTTGTCATGACAACAGTCTTAATTTCTGCTCCCTATATGCTTCCTGAAATGGGTCGGTTTCGGCCGATATTGGCATACTTTGGTTTATCAATGATCCTCGCAGATGTCCATGAGCGCTTGGCGGAAGAAGAGATCTTGAGGTATGCAGGCGAATTTGACGGCACAATTTGTGGGGACGATCACTATACTCGCCGTGTGATTGAAGCCTGCAGCCCACGGTTAAAAGTTATCTCCAAGTGGGGGACGGGCATTGACTCGATTGACCAGGTGGCAGCGGGTGATTTTGACGTGATGGTTGGGAGGACACCCAATGCCTTCACTGTGCCTGTTTCAGAGAGTGTTATCGGTTATATGTTGGCATTTGCCCGCCAGATCCCCTGGTTGGATGCTCATATGAAATCAGGTCAGTGGGAGAAGATCAACGGAAAAACCCTCAGCGAATGCACACTGGGGGTGATTGGTGTTGGGCATGTTGGCGGAGCTGTGCTGCGCCGGGCGAGGGCTTTTGGGATGACCTTGCTGGGGAATGATATCGTGGAGATTGCACCGGATTTCCTGCTGGAGAACGGGGTGGCGATGACCTCTTTGGAAGACCTGCTGTCCCGGTCAGATTTTATCAGCATCAACTGCACCTTGAACCCAACCAGTTATCATTTGATCAACGCCGAGCGTCTGTCACTCTGCAAATCGGGTGCGATCCTGATCAATACAGCCCGCGGGCAGGTTGTGGATCAGCCGGCATTGATAGAAGTTCTGCAGTGTGGGCACCTGGGCGGTGCTGCGCTGGATGTGTTTGAGGAAGAGCCCTTACCTCAGGATAGCCCCCTGCTGAAAATGCCCCAGGTGTTGTTGGCTCCCCACAATTCCAACGCTAGCCCAAGATTTTGGGAGAGGGTACACTGGAATACAATCAAAAATTTACTGATAGGCTTGGATATTTCGACCGAGTCATTAGACAAACTGAGAATTCAATCGTCGACCTGATGGGCGAAATAAACTGTCAGCCCAAAGCAATGGCGACGCCAGAAGGAGCTCAATAGACGAATAACTTAGAAGGGCAGAGCAAAATGAATGAAAAACAAGAAGGACGTATTTTATTAATCACCGGAGCCGCAGGCGGGATTGGTCGGGCGATCGTTAAAGTTTTTTCGGAAAAGGGTTGGAAAGTGATCGGTGTGGATCGCGCGCCTCAATATGCAGCGTTCCCTGAAGGCGGCATCTATATTCAAGCGGATATCTCCTTACCTGAACAACTTGAAGCGATTTATGATCAAGTCGCCGCATTTACAGATCATCTGGACGCTGTGGTGAATAATGCTGCGGTTCAAATTGCTAAGCCATTGGTGGAGACAACGGTCGAGGAATGGGATCTGGTCATGGCTTCCAACCTGCGCTCAGTATTTCTGGGTGCTAAGCTGGCTTATCCCTTGCTTCGGGCGCAGGGCGGTGGTGCGATCGTCAATGTTTCATCTGTGCATGCGGTGGCGACCTCTGCCAATATCGCGGCCTACGCTGCCAGCAAGGGCGGCATGCTGGCATTAACCCGTGCTATGGCGATTGAATTTGCCCCAGATGAGATCCGAGTCAATGCTATTTTGCCTGGCGCTGTGGATACGCCCATGTTGCGCGCGGGTTTGGGACGCGGACATTTGGGCGGGGAGGGCGTGATGGAACGCCTGGAAAACCTGGCGCGCAAGACGGTGAATGGACGAATTGGTCAACCGGAGGAATTAGCCAATTCAATCTACTTCCTGGCTGATAACACCCAATCCTCCTTCATGACCGGTCAGGCTTTGATTGTCGATGGTGGGGCTACCGCTCGTTTAAGTACGGAGTAGCGAATGTCCACCAAGCAAATTTTGAAAAAGATCCTGCCCGAGACCATCTGGGAGTTGGGTTCAGCCTGCTACTGGTCCTGGTATAACCGCGATCGGCACCTGATGGCGCGGATTTTTTCTCCGGTCTGGATGCAAAACAAGACACGATTGGAAACCTGGCATAATCGGTACCAGGGGAAGCGCTGTTTTGTGATTGGCAATGGACCAAGTTTGCGTAACACGGACCTCAGCAAGCTGACCGATGAATTCACCATAGGGATGAACCGCATCTACCTGGCCTTTGATGAGTATCGATTTCGAACCTCCTGCCTGGTCTCGGTTAACGACCTGGTGTTGGCACAATGCCATGCGGAAATGCAGGCACTGGATATCCCTAAATTCGTGAGCTGGCGCGCCAGAAAATATTTCCAGGCTGGTCCCCAGACTTTGTTTTTGGATACGGACTACACCTTGCCGGAAAATTTCAACGGCGATGCCACGGGGCGCCTTTATGAAGGGTTTACTGTGACCTATGTCAGCCTTCAGTTGGCTTATTTCTTGGGCTTTTCAACGGCGATTTTGATCGGCGTGGATCATAATTTTGCCACCAAGGGACCTGCCAACAAGGTGATTGTCTCAGAGGGGGATGACCCTAATCACTTTGCTGCTAACTATTTTGGCAAGGGGTTTCGCTGGCAATTGCCCGATCTGGAGGGTTCCGAACGGGCCTATCGGATGGCAAAAGAAGCCTATGAAACGGATGGACGGACGATCCTGGATGCGACCATTGGTGGGAAATTAGAGGTTTTCCCCAAAATTGCTTATAAGGATTTGTTTTAGGTCAAATGAACCAACCCCTGGTATCAATCATCACCCCATCTTACAACCAGGCGCAATTTCTGGAGGACACTTTGCGCTCTGTTTTATGTCAGGCTTACCCCAATATTGAATACCTGGTGATCGATGGGGGATCGACGGATGGCAGTCAGGTGATCATTCAAAAATACGAGGATAGGCTGGCTTACTGGGTTTCAGAAAAGGACCAGGGTCAGGCGGATGCGATCAACAAGGGTTTTAAGCGCGCCTCGGGCGAGATCGTCGCCTGGATCAATTCCGATGATCTCTATTACGGCTGTGATGTTGTCAGCCAGGCCGTCGCTGCATTGATCGCAGAACCAGCATTGGGTATGGTTTACGGGGATGGGGTCATGGTGGATGCGGAGGGGCAATTATTGGATTGGCACCCTTACCGCCAGTACTCCCTTGATGATCTGCTGGCTTTTAATGTGCTGCTTCAACCGGCTGTGTTCATGCGACACGAAGCCCTTCAAAAGGCGGGTTATCTCCGGGCAGAGAGCCAGTTGATCTTAGATCATGAATTATGGGTGCGCATTGCGGCGGTTTATCCCATCCGCCATGTGGACGCCTATTGGGCTGTTGAACGCACCCATGCGGAAGCCAAAACCATTGCCCAATCTGCCAATTTTGTCGAGGAAGCTTTTGGGTTTGTGGAAGGGCTGCGCCTGGATCCAGATTTTGCAGGGGTACTGAGAACCCATGATCAGAAGATCCGGGCTGGGTTACATATTTTCGCTGCTCGCCGGTTGATTGATGCGGACTTACCCCAAAAAGCGCTGTGGCACTTTGGGCAAGCCTGGAAGATCAACCCCCGGGCTGTATTCGCGGTATGGTATAAGTGGGTAC
>CAZWDG010000156.1:0-4728 GCA_964633075.1 uncultured Candidatus Brevefilum sp. | reverse complement strand
TTGGTTTGGTCTTCATGATTTTCAGTTAGCAAGAGAATATCCTGGGCAACAATTTCAACTGATTTATGCTGGTTTCCCTCATTGTCCTGCCAAGACCGAGATTGAAGTCGTCCTTCAATGTAAACCAAACTACCTTTTTTTAGATATTTTTTTGAGATCTCTGCCAGATTATTCCAGGCTACCACGTTGAACCATTCTGTTTCAGTTCGTAGTTCTCCAGCAGCACTCTTCCATGATCGGTTACAAGCGACCGAGAAATTGGTCACGGATTTACCACTTGGTGTAAAACGCATCTCAGGATCTCTTCCAAGATTTCCTATCACCATGACCTTATTCAATCCACGGCTCATGATCCGACTCGCTTTCTATGGTTAAACCTTGTTATTGTTCAATCTTGGTTAGCAAATAACGAATTAAGGGTTCTATGTATCGCAGGTTTTGTTTTAATTCCGGGCCAAATTCAGGCTCAAATTGAACTTCCATATACACATAGTAACCTTCCCTGAAATCTTTGATTTCATAGGCAAGGCGCCTTGAACCCCAAAGATCTGTCTTAAGAATCTCGCCACCTTTATCAATAATCATGTTTCTAACACGATCAATGACACCCTTTGTTGCATCCTCGTCCAGATCGGGTTGGATAATCAATATTAATTCGTACTGTCGCATTTGGAATCTCCTTTCCATGGGTTTGCTGCCCTTGGCTATCTTGGATAGCTGAGAAGCGGAAAGAAACCGGTATTAAATTTGGCTTCTTTGTTCGTGTTGAACCTATTTTTTCAACACAGCGTCAAAGTATACCCAAATATATTTTTAAACGCAAGCAAATCTGAAATGCAATTTTTAGGAGGTTAATCTTCTTTTTCTTTCAAAAGTTGAGATAAAACAACTGAGACAATACTTACAATGATTGAACCAAGTAAAGCAGACCAAAAATCATCGACATAAAATCCGATATTAAACCAATTCTGGGCAATTGAGGAAGCCAGGAGAAAGGTGCCTGCATTAATCACAAACAGGAACAGCCCTAAAGTGAGGATAATAAATCCGCATGACAGGAATTTCAGAATTGGTCGAATAATGGCATTAACCAAACCAAGCACCAAAGCCATCACGGCAAAAGCCAACTAGGCATCTCCTTCTACTCGAATACCTGGCACGATAAGCACTGCCACATAGAGTGAAACAGCAATGATCAACCATCTCAGTAATAACTTCATAAGATTTCCTTTCCACAAAATGTCCGATGTCACTTTACACTTTTATTACACTGAACAAACCGATGAGTAAATCGGTTTTGGTTCTATTAAGATTTACGAAAATTATTGGGGAAAGTCTCAGCGCCCCTGACAGGACTCGAACCTGCAACCATTGGATTAGAAGTCCAGTGCTCTGTCCAATTGAGCTACAGGGGCAAAAGATGGATCATTATTATAACACGTTCAATCAATAGATATTGGGCGAATTCCCTTGTAGACTCGAATGCCCGATAAGGTTCGTAAAATCATGGATGGTTGACGATGTAAAATTTCACCCAATTGTTCTGGTGTCATGGGTTGATTACCATTAGAGAGCAATAACCTGAAGACTGAATCCACAAGAGTCATGTTTTGATTTAAAAAATTATCCTGTTTGGCACAATGTGTGATTAAAACATGAAGGAGACCGTCAACCTGTGTGACTTCAGCAGTTTTTTGATCAACCCAGTCAATCATTTCGTCATTTTCTAAATTTTCAAACATTGCCTGGTGTTCATCACACAAGAAACTGCGAAGATACACACGCCAGTTCCGATCACTTTTCTTCCACCAGTCGAAATCAATTTTGTAAGGGGTTTTTAATGTGGGTTTTACCAGACTGCTACGCTTTGAATCCATATTGTTCTTATCCCTTATGAAATATTGCTCAGGCGGAAATAAAGATCGCCAACGGCGACATACTCGGGCTGTGATGCTAACATACTAAATACGAGACCTGGAGGGCATCGGCGGATACAGTTTAAGGCTGCGTAAAGTTCGATAGCATGGACATGCCCTTGAGGGTTCAATTTTGCCAATTCTTTCATTACACTCAGAATCACTTTGTTGATGAGAAGCGGATTGTTCGCACGTTTTTGCCAGAGTTCATCCAATATTTCAGTAGAAGGTACAGCCACAGCCAAACGCTCATTGAAATCTGCCGTGATGGTTTGCTTTAACATAGCAAATACGACGCCACCATCCGCACCAATCAAGAGGGTGCGAATCCATTCACGGTTTGATTTTTTCTTCTGAGGTTGAATGAGGACTTCCCCGGTGGTTTTCCCGGGCTTGATATTGATTATGCTTCCTGGCATCAACTCTTTTTCTTCGTACCAATCCCTCAAGCCATAGACATAATTATAAGGTCTGACAACCCATGCCGAGATTTCATAACCTTGTGGATCAATGAGAGAAAATTTTACTCGGGGTGATTCCATCGCAGTGGGAAAGAATCGTCGTGTGAATTGTGTTAGCGGTAGACTGCCCGTTCGCCAATGTGGATAATTGAGAACAATTGTGAGTTCTTTTGATGGAGGTTTGCGTGAAAATTCGGGATGTGGTTCAACAAACTCGTCATCAATTTGTTGTTCCGCTTTCAACATGTCTTCGGTCAGAACGGTGCGGTCATATTCTATGGGTTGATAGACTAATTGCAATGGTTTTTCTCGTACATATTCCGGTTCTAATCGATTTAGAAACCATTGAAAAATGCCACTTGTGCCCACTTCATCAAAGCGTTGATCTTCTTGCAAAGCATAATTTAGCGAAAACTGAACGAGTTCATCAGGATCATCCGTTTCAAAGTCAATTTGCTTAAGTAAGCTGTCTACACCTAATGGACCGCCGCTATGCATATCTAAAACCGCCTCAACCAAGTTTAGATGGCCTTCATTAAAATCAACTAAAAGCGATTTTGGGAACCATTCTTCACCAATGCGGACGATATCTTTGTTATGCTTTAGTTCTGCTTCTAATTTCAACGCAATTTCAGCGCCATACTGATAGAAAATTTCCTCGAGATCTTTTTCCCCCATATCTTCTGTCATCGTCATGGTTTGATTTAGAACATGGTCAGCCAAATTAATGGCGAATTGGCGGGTTTTTCCATTTTCCATGAGGACAGTGATGACTCGTAATTCGGGATACTCTGGATTTTTACCCTCGCGAATGCTTATCACGTTTCCACTGGCCCAATTCATAGCAGGAAATTGAATCTTATCCCCAACAGAAAAAATCATTTCAGGACGAAATATCTCACCGTTTTCTTGCTGTTTTTTTTCTAATTTCTCCTTTTCCAAACGACTCCGCTCTTTAATGAGCGCTTCTGCTAATTTTCTGGAAGGCAATGGGGTTTCATTTTCCAATAAGAAAGAATATAGAAACTCAATATCACTTTGTTCGATTTTCAGGGAGTTCCAATAGGATTCGTTCAATTCCGTTTCAAATAATGCCATTTACATGCCTCAACTAAAAAATGGAATGATATTTTAATTATGAACAAGTGTACATTATACCTTATTTGAGGTTAATGTCGAAATTCGGCTTCCGTTTCGTCAAATGTCATTCACTGGTATAATCACAACAAGTTATCATCAATAAGGTGAATGAACAAATCACAATGATTAATATCCTCACTGACTCCACTGCTGATATTCCACGAGCATTAATCGAAAATTTTCATATTGAAGCCATACCAATGTACATTCAATTAAATGGAAAGGTATATAAGGATGGCGAAGAGATTGATGCTAAAATGCTGTTCGATATCGTGAGCGAAACTGGAATTTACCCGACCACGTCTGCACCTTCACCCCGTGATTTTTTTGAGTTTTTCAATCGAGAGGAGCCGAGCATCTATATTGGTGTATCCAGTAAACTTTCCATGGCATTTCGTAATGCCTTACTGGCTCAGCGAGAATTGGGGAATGAAAGGTTAGAATTGATTGATTCTCTCAGTTTTTCTACAGGTTATGGTCAGGTTGTCTTACAAGCTGCTGAATGGCGTGATTCAGGGATGGATTTTCATACCCTCAGTGACAAAATCAGGAGCATGATTGAAAAAACTCGGGGTATTTTTATCCTGGATACCCTGGATTACATCTATCATGGTGGTCGATGTTCTAGCATTGAACACTTTGTCTCCAGTTTGTTAAGAATTCATCCCTTTCTAAATGTCCTTCCAGATGGAACATTGGGTATTTTACAGAAGGTGCCCGGTTCAAGAATCAGGGCAGTCAAAACTCTGCTGGACTATCTTATCAATCAGCTAAAGACAATTAAGGTCAATCGGGTATTTATCACCCATCTTGATTGTGAAGAAGAGGCTGTCTATCTGCATGACCAAATCAGCAGCTTGTTTCCATCTATTGAATTATTTACAGTGGAAATTGGCTGTGCGCTGGCATCGCATTCTGGGCCTAAACCTCTTGGTATTGCCTATAGTTTTGGTTAAAACTAAAATTTTTATTAGGATGTTTTCTAATTGATCATAAAATTTTTTCGTTCCAGATTATTTAGCTTTAAACATGCCATTGTGGGTTGGTGGCTTGTTATTCGAACCCAAAAGAATGCCTGGATCCATGCCGTAGCCACTGTATTAACCGTCCTTGTGGCTTCTTGGCTTCGACTTCCATTACGAGATTGGGCGGTGTTGATTATCACGATAGCGATGGTTTGGGCGGCTGAATTCCTGAATACAGCATTAGAA
>CAZWDG010000155.1:0-4755 GCA_964633075.1 uncultured Candidatus Brevefilum sp. | reverse complement strand
GAGATCGCCACGTCGTTTCGACCAAAACAGGTCGAAACATCCTCGCGATGACAAAGGAGAAGGGTGAGGAATCTTTCCGCCTGCAACATGTTAATCCTTATTCGGAGTGAGGGCTTTAGCCCGTCATCTTGCTGTTGGGATACAGCCGACACAAATAAATGGCGAGATCGCCACGTCGTTTCGACCAAAACAGGTCGAAACATCCTCGCGATGACAAAATGCGTAGGGGCACGGCTTGTCTTCGCATGCTCGACACTTCGTACCGTGCCCCTACGTTTGATGAGCAAAAGGTGTAGTGCTGGATTCGGATTTACATGTCCTCCATTTCAATGTGCGTGTAATTATTCTATTCTTTATGGGAAATACCTTCCCATTGAGGGGAAGGTGGCTCGCCGCAGGTGTGAGGGTACACTGTATCCGACAAAGATTCGTATTTGATCGAAATTGCATAAACCGTGCTTTGGCTGTTAAGATAAAATAGAACTATGAAAAACAATTCCTGGCACATATACGGACATGACTGGGCGGTCACATTGCTGAAATCACACGCTGCTGGAGGTAATTTGCGGCATGCCTATCTTTTTGTCGGTCCTGAGGGCGTGGGACGCCGGACACTGGCACTGAGCTTTGCCAAAGCACTCAATTGCACCCAACCGCCCGCACCAGGGGAATTTTGCGGGGTTTGCCGGGATTGCCGGCAAATCCAATCGATGCTTTACCCGGATCTTTCGCTTGTCCTTCCTGAAGAAGGGCATAAAGATATTCTCATCGACCAGGTGCGAGATCTTCAGCATGTGCTGTCACTGGCGCCCTACTTAGCATCCTACCGGATTGCCCTGCTGCCTGATTTTCAGCGGGTAACCGAACAGGCTGAGAATGCCTTGTTGAAGACCCTGGAAGAACCACCGGCAAAGGTTGTTTTAATATTAACCGTCAATGCCCTGGAAAGATTGTTGCCAACGATCATCTCACGCTGCGAGGTGATCCGTTTGCGACCGGCCTCCCTCGATGCCACACAGGCTTACCTTGAAAGGGACAGAGGACTGGCGGGTGAAAAAGCGAGACTGATCGCACATCTGTCCAGCGGGCGGGTCGGTACGGCCATTCGTATGGCAGAGGATCCTGCTGTCCTTTCTCGGCGAGGTGAGATCATGGGGACTTTTTTAGGATTGTTACCAGCCAATCGGGTTGAGCGGTTCAAATTTGCAGAGGATTTATCTCGCCCTTATGAACTGGCGCGTCAGAAAGTGGGTGAGGCATTGCCCGTCTGGTTGTCTTTTTGGCGGGATGTTTTTGTGTGCACTTCGGGGGCGGATCTCCCACTGGTCAATGTCGATTTATCCAAACAAATTGAAGCGGTTGCCTCGGTTCTCAGTGATAAAGCTGCCAGGGCGCTGGTGATCGCCCACGAAAATGCATTACAACAGGTGGACCTGAATGCCAACGTTCGCCTTCTGGTTGAGACGCTAACGCTCCGTTGGCCTGTAATCTCTACCCCATTGGTAGCTTGATGGTGAGGGTTATTGTGATTCCACGCGATAAACCTGGAGGTCTGAGAATCGCACCGTCAAGGCTTTTCCGCTAATCGTCCGGGCAAAAAAGCCCAGTGCGCCGCAACCATCCTCGACAATGGTTTCCTCAAATTGAAAACGGTCATTAATATACAGTTCAAATTGCCCCCGATAAACCCAAAGAGAAAATCGGTTGGTCGCTGGTGAGCCCTGCTGCATGTGGGTGGCAGATTCCCAATTATGGATGACAAAGTTCTCTCCCCCCTGCACCAGTTCCAGGCGGTATTGTCCAGCGCAATTAATCAGCAATCGGTAAAAGTCAGTATCGGATTGATGCCAGAAGACAATCCCGATCTGGTCATCAGATTCACACAGGGAGGCTTGAATTGTGAGCTCCGTGGCAAAATTTTGGGGCAGGATGTGTTCGCTCAGGCTGAAGAGGGACGTGCTTTGTTGTGCGACAGCCAGGGTCAGATTTTGATTGCCAAAGGCGATATTCCCTGAGGCACTTTGACGCGTGGACCAAAGTGAGTCATCCGTGAAATTATCATCCACCAGCAGTTCTGTCAGGCCAGCCATTTGACCTTCACGGGTTGGCAGGGGCGTTGGGCTGGCGAAGGCGATCAAGGTTGGGGTGGGTGTACGGGGAAACCAGTCGATCGTTGGGGTTGGGAGTGCCGTGGCCGTGCCGGTGGAGGTTGGGGGAAGGGGTTGCGCGGGAAGCAGGAGATCGCAACCCGAGATTAATCCGAGGCTCGTCAGGGCAGATAAGACGATAAAAAGCTTGAGAAAGGAAAAACGTTCAAAAAATTTGTGCATCATTCGGTCATAATTATATAATTAAAGTGATTCTCCTCCAAACCCGGATGGTTAACCTTATCCCAGAGAAATGTTATAATCCATGCTTAAGGAAAATGTCGCAATCATGAAAAGAAAACACCTGTTGATTTTGCTTTTGCTGTTAAGCCTGTTCGGGGTAGGACTGGCATTTGCCCCCCAACCGGTAAAGGCTAGCGAAAGCTATCAGGCATCTTATCAAACGCCAACGCCGAACGCTGATGGGCAGATCATCTACGTTGTCCAGGAGGGTGACAACTGCACGCGCATTTTCTTGTTGACGGGGGTCTCGATTGAACAAATTATCGCGCTCAATAATCTTGGGGACGAGTGTAGCATTGTCCCATCACAACAACTGATTTTAGCAACCGTGGCACCAGCAACCGCCACCCCTGAGGGTCCTCAACCGACTGCCACCCTGGGGGCACCCACACCCACACCTTTTGATGGGAATGGTGAATTGTGCGTGGTGTTATTTGAGGATCTCAATGGCAATCAAAAGCGCTCAGAAACTGAGTTTTACCTGGCGGGTGGCGTGATCAGCGTCAGCAACCGCATTGGCACTTTTTCAGAAACTATGGAAACCGTTGGGGGGGATCCAGCGCTTGTTGAGCTGGCATGTTTTGCGGATATCCCCGAAGGTGAATACAATTTGAGTATGGGTATTCCAGAGGGGTATAACGCAACCACAAGCCTGAACATTGCTTTGAAGGTCACAGCGGGGGATAGGATCGTTGTTGATTTTGGTGCTCAACCCGCCTCTCAAATCGTTGACCCTGAGGTAACCGAGGTGGAAAGCGGGCGCTCACCTTTGCTATTGGTGATCGGATTATTCTTGCTGGCAGGTGGAGCTGGATTGGCTTTCTTTTTCATCCGCTCACGGGTTCAATCCTGATCAAGACGACCAGCGTTGTTCTTTCCAAACATCGGCTTGATTGTGATAGCCGTTGGCTTCCCAAAATCCAAAACGATCTTGAGTCATAAACTCCAGGCTGCGCAGCCATTTGGCACCCTTCCACAGGTAAAGGTCTTTCAGTCCTTCGACACCAGGAAGAGAACCAATGACGCCGCGCAAGGGATAACCATGCTCTGGCGTCAGCGGTTGGCCGTCGTAATGGGTGGCGAGCAGGAAATTGTCCTGCAGGGCGACCGTCAGGGGCAAGTTGGTTGTATAGCCAAACGCGGCATGCTGCATAACAAAGCGGGCGTCTGGCTTTGGGGTGATCCAGCCATCCGCCACCAGTTGTTTTAATGAAACCCCTTCCCATTCTGTGTCCAATTTACTCCAGGAGGTCACGCAATGCAGGTCCAGGCGAATTTTAACCCGTGGCAGGTCCAGCAACTGGTCCCAGGTCCAGGTGACTGCCTTTTCGACGGCACCCCAGATGCGGAAGTCCCAGATCGAGGGATTGAAATCGGGGATGGGTCCCTGGTGTAGGATGGGAAATTTGTTGGTCAGGGATTGCCCTGGCGGCAATCTTCGGTCAGCCTGCATAGCACCCTTCAGGGATAAACGAACCGCTCACCCGGCTTAAGCACGTGGACTTTGGCATCGGTTTCAGCTTGCACACGCTCAGCCCAGGCTTGGGGATCTTGAGTAATTGCTCCCCAGGTGCTGTAATGGATTGGGATGACATGTTCTGGGGCAAGCATCTTGACCGCACGCAGTGCGTCCGCCGGTCCCATGGTGTAACAATCGCCAATCGGGAGGACGGCCAGGGAGATCCCCTCTTCACCGATCAAGCGCATGTCGCCAAATAAACCCGTGTCCCCAGCCATATAGATCTTTTCTCCATCATGGGTCGTCAGCAGGAATCCAACCGGATTGCCGCCATAGCTGCCATCCGGGAGGCCAGAGCCGTGTAAAGCCAGAGTCAGCTTGAGGTAGCCAAAGGGGTGGTTGAAACCACCACCAAGGTGCTGGCCGTGGACCTTGATCCCCTTTTTGCTCAGCCAACGGCAGATCTCGGCGTTGGAGATGACGGTGGCGCCGGTGCGTTGGGCGATCTCGACGGTGTCGCCAATGTGATCGGCGTGCCCGTGTGTCACGAGAATATAATCCACCTCAACCTTATCTGGGTCGACTTTGGCCATGGGGTTATTCCTTAAGTAAGGATCTACGAGCAGTTTATAGCCGCCGGTTTCCAATCCGAGGGTTGCATGACCGATAAATGTCAGCTCAAATGCCATTTGATTCTCCTTTCATTTCAATCTCTTTTTTTATTATACATTGTCAAGGGTGAATCAGCCTCTAAGATCATAATTTATGATTTCACTCCAAATAATTCCAATTTAAATTTTCTTTCCTTCCAATCAGGCAGGATATCAAACATCATATTGTAGAAAGTTTTATCATGATTGGGTTGAATTAAATGGCAAAGCTCATGAACAATTACATAATCAATAC